>CAIMMA010000165.1 GCA_903842475.1 uncultured bacterium | reverse complement strand
CTGGCGTTCTGCAACGTCCTCGGCAAACTCCAGGATGACTTCGTACCCTGCGGCAGTAAAGCCTTCTTCAAGACGTTTGCCGTATTGTGCCCATATGGGTTGTTCCTTGGTTGGCATGAATATACCGATGATCGGTTTGTCACCGCCAGTGGTTTTACAGCCGGTGAGAGCAAGTCCTGTGATCGATAAAGCCACTACCATGATGATCGAGATGATTTTTTTGAACATTTTTCTTCCTCCTTAAATATTGATTCTTGACCTTTTATTTCAAAACCCCATTCGCGTATAAATTACAGCTTTGTTTATAACGCTTTTAAGGATTTTCAATAAACTTTCTGATTATGTTATCAAGGGCTGCTGATTTCTGTGCTTCGAGTGGATTTTTTGCGCCTCTGGACAAATACTCCCGGACCTTCTTCCCGGCATTCTGCACCACACTTTGGCCTCCGTCGTTCATCCATGTGTCATAGGCTTTCAGATTGGAGACTTTTGCTGGCCTGAACTCCTTGCTGCGCAGATTTTCCAGCGTCAGATCCTCGATGATATAGTCTCCCCGGTGTCCGACGGACTTGATGGAGTCCATGTCGATGCTGTTTGTGCTGACATCGATCCCTCTATAGATCCTTCGTATGATTCCGTTTATCTCGTCGTCAAGGACCAGCTGTTCATGGCTGATTGTCAGCCCGGTTGCAAACATGCCGGAATTCATGACGATATCATTGCCGGAACAAATGGCGCACATGTTGCTGATCGACTTCTCCCATGCGTTCTGCTCATCGTGAAAATTCGAGTCAGAGTTCGGAGCGGTTGTATGACTTGGCATTCCATAGAATTTCGCCATCTGGGTGCCTGCGATTCGCAGAATACTGGTTTCAGGACTTGCGATGATGGCAGAAATATACTTCATGTCATAAGTTGTCCATGAACTTCCGTAAATGACCGGGGTCCCGGGTCTTGCCATCTGTGCGACAACCATGCCGGACAGCACTTCGATGTTATGGATTGTAAGAAGGCCTGCAGCGGAATAAGGTGCGCTGAGTCCTGCCATGGGCTCGGGGAGAAGGTTTAACGGCACTCCCTGCTTTGCAGTATAAATCAAGGCATCAATGGCGCCCTCTTCCCAGAAAAGCGGGCTTGTGGGAGACAACTGGCTGATCCCGTTCGGACATTCCGAAACATCCTGCTTTCCGGCGACCGCTTTCATCATTCCGATAAGCGCGGTATTGATTTCATTGGAATCCGTAGAAAAGAAGACGGGTTTTGTTGTGTTTTCATATAGCGCTTTCACTGCATAGAGCAGCGAAGAGGAAGGGACCGCAACATCCTGAGGCATCAGAGGAACACCGACAATATCGATATCTTCCAGATAATCCGAGACGATGGCGAAATCCACCACATCTTTTGTTTTAGCGTTCTGACGAAGACTTGATTCATCGGAAATCAGGTAGATCGCATTATGACCGGATCCGCATTTCGGTATTCCGTCACCTATCGTGATATACCCCGTGTTATCTCTGTTATAAAGGCTGAACCTGCCGGGAAGCGTCTTTAGGGCTTTTTCGACCATTGCAGGACTTATTTTTGCTATCTTTTTTTCGTAATTGACACCGGCGCCATTTTTTTCAAGTAATTCCAACGCTTTTTTGCTGTTGAACATGATTCCCGTATTCGACAGAATCTCGATCGAAGTATTATGAATGAGTTCCATATCCGAATCGCTGAGAATTTTCATATTGCTTAGTTTCATACAGTACTATATCCTTCCAGTTAAATCAGTTTCGCCGGGATGATCACATCAAGACTCTTCAATCATGCATCAGCAGATTGAGAACATACATCTCGAGTGCTTCATAGTCTCTTGCTTCCACGCACTTCTTCTGAAATGTGTAATCGAATCTCTTCGCTTTCTCTTCCAGCGCCTTTGCGATCTTGAGGCTGTTTTCCAGATGGGTGTAGCAGACCTCCGCCCTCTGGGTCCTCATCGCCTTGACATCAAGCCCGATGTATTCCCCGTGGCTGCCGTAGTTGTTTTCGATCAGCACTTTGATCTGGTTGAAAGCCTGACGCAGGTTTTCGACGCCGAACGCCTTGTCCTGGTCGTATTTCATCCCGTTCTGGTCGTTCAGGTGCACGCCCCAGAGCTTGCCGAACGCAAGTCCGAATGCGATCTCGTTCGCAGGATCAAGCCCTGCCAATATCGCATGCGCCGATTCCAGAAGACCGCCGACCCTCGACGGGTCGATTGTCGCCGCGGACACGCCCATGACATGGCCGATGGTTCCG
>CAIMMA010000164.1 GCA_903842475.1 uncultured bacterium | reverse complement strand
TTGATGCCGCAACCGCCCAAGCAGAACTAGGCTTGGCAGAAATGGCGGCAAACAAAAAGGCTGTCAGCAGTTTAACCAACTGGCCTTGGATTCGTGACATCTTGAACACGAAGTAGAATAATGTGAAATGCGAGTTTTTTTATGTCCGCCGAAAATGGGCGTCAAAAATCGGGCAGGAAATACCCTGTTGGGAAAAAGAATCTCGAGCGCGGACCGGAGGGCGACCGGAGAACAAAAAAAAGGGTCTAGGGGAAACCCCTAAACCCTTGACTACTTGGTACGCCCGGAGGGATTCGAACCCCCGACCCTCGGATTCGAAGTCCGATGCTCTATCCAGCTGAGCTACAGGCGCAAAGATACATGCGGTTGGAAAAGTTGCCCTGAAAGGGCTGGCTGATGGTGGCCGAATCGAATTTGGCAACTATCATAAGCGTCACCATACCCGGAAACGAACCGCTGCGTCAACCCTGGCGCACGCATGGCGGCTGGAAAATCGTATCAATGCAGCAGGAATGGCGGCTTCTCGTGGGGTGATCCCAAGGCGGAGAGCAATCGTTCCGGATCGGTATAGACGGCCAGGCGATGCCGGTTGGCCTCGAGTATGGGCAGTGCCTTGGCCGCCATCTTGGCGGCGGCATCCCCAAAGCCGAATTCTTGTTTAATGTAGACCCCTGCGGCCCGGATCAGGGCCTGAAGGAAGGTTTTCTCCTCCCCGGCAGCGCGCAGCCAGGCGTGTTCCAGAATTTCATGCACCTCGAAAAATAATCCCAGGTCCCAGAGCACCAGTCCCTTCCAGA
Source organism: uncultured bacterium (assembly GCA_903842475.1). Lineage (GTDB taxonomy): Bacteria > Desulfobacterota > Desulfobulbia > Desulfobulbales > Desulfobulbaceae > Desulfobulbus. Next base: position 12,615 of record CAIMMA010000164.1, on the reverse strand, counting down.
GTACATCGGCGGGTCCCCCCTCAACCAAGGTGAGAAATCGGTCATAGCGGTCAAGGCGCGCAAGAATATAGGCCGCATGGCAGGGTGCCCTTTCGCCGGCGAGATAGCGGTTGGCCACGGTCTGCGCCGCTGTCAGGTTGTGCTCCCGCAGACAGGTGAGCAGTGATTCGGAAAGATCGTTGCGGATGTCCCGGCTCAAGCGGTCACGGAACGGGTCAAATCCTTGATTAATCATTTGGCTTGCAGCGGTGCGATTAAGTAGTATAGATGGCCATCAAACGGCTCACCGCCGTGTTTTTCCGGCAGGGCAAGCCTCCTTGAGAGTGTTCACGTAATTGAGAGCAATACGGTGAAAAAATGAAATTGTACAGTTGTATTACCGGTCCGGACGATGAAATGTTCTGCAAGCGGGTCTCCGATAAACTCAACCGCGGCTGGCAGCTCCATGGCGGGCCCACCCTGACCTATGACGGCAAGACGGTCATCGCCGGGCAGGCCTTGGTCAAAGAGGTGGAAGGCGAGGTGTTCACCATGGAAACCAAGATCGGCGCGTATTGAGGCGGGATTTTCCGCATGCGGCTGATTCACACTTCGGACTGGCACATTGTGCCGTAGCAAAGGCGCCGGAGGGCAGGTCAGGCCTGTGGTAAACTGCAGACCGGACAGGCCTGCATGCGCAGCGGTTTTTCCAGGTGGCACTGTGCAAGCATCCGGTCGTTCCGAAATATTTCGACGGTCGGACCGTCGGCCATAATGACGCCTTCCCGGATGACGATGGTCCGGTCGCAGAGATCAAGCACCAGGTCCAGATCATGGGTGGCGATTATTTTGGTGTGCTGAAAACCCGCCAGCAATTCGATCAGCGTCCGACGGGCACGCGGATCAAGATTTGACGACGGTTCATCCATAACCAGGATATCCGGTGACATCGCCAGCACGGTGGCGATGGAAACCGCCCGTTTTTCACCGCCGGACAGTTTGTAGGGGGGACGTTCGCGGAGATGCGCAACCCCGACGCGCAGCAGGGCCTTCTGCACACGCTGCTCAACCTCCTCCGGCGGCAGGCCAAGGTTGAGCGGGCCGAAGGCGACATCTTCATAGACTGTGGGCATGAACAACTGGTCATCAGGGTCCTGGAAAACCATGCCGACCGTTCGGCGGATGTCTTTGAGCGTTGCCTTGGTCAGGGGAAAATCACCGATCCGGACGGCTCCGCTCTGGGGGGTAAGATAGCCGTTCAGATGCAGGAGCAGGGTCGATTTGCCGGCCCCGTTCGCCCCGACAACCGCCACCGACTCGCCATGATGGATGCGAAAGGAGATGCCGCGGACAGCGGCGGTCCCGTCCGGATAGGTGTGGGTCAGATCCCGGACTTCGACGATATGATGGCTCATTGTACAAGTCCCGTGAGCAGCTGGCCGAGCAGCAGTGAAAAATCATGGCGGCGTAGGGCGATGAGGATGAGACAGGCAAGAAAAAAGAGCACGATATCCCGAACCGTGAGTCGAGGGGCTTGCCGGGTGCGGATGGTGCCGTCGAAACCGCGGCAGAGCATGGCCAGGTGAATGCGCTGGCCACGATCCAGAGTGCGCAGCAGCAGTCCGCCAATCAGATGGCCAAAGGTTTTCATATCGGTGCCGCGTCCCTGAAAGGAACGAAGGGCCCTGGCGCGGTACATCCGCTGACCTTCATCCATCAGCACAAAAATATAGCGGTAGAGCAGCAGCAGCTGGACCGCAAAGATTTTGGGCATCCCCATCTTTTCCATGGCCATGCAGACCCCGTTGAAGCCGGTGGTGGCAACCAGCATCAGCATGGCGCCGACCGTCAGGCAGAAGCGCAGGAGGATGGAAAGAAACGACATCCAGCCGCCGGATACCGCAATGGGGCCGAGGTGCAGGAGGGTTTGCTGGTCAAGAAAAGGATTGAACAGGCCGAGCAGAATCGCCAAGGGGGAAATCAGCGCCACTTTTCTCAAGATGCAATGCGCCGGTATGCCGCCCAGACCCATGAGCAGGCTGAGGACCAGCGCAAAAGGCAGCATCGCCGCGATTACGTATTTGTCAAAGGAAACAACACAGACCACAAACAAAGCGGCGGTCAGCACCTTGACCCGGGGATCGAGTCGGTGCAGCATAGAATTGCCCGAGGCCATGGCATCGAGGTGGCCCAGTTCAAGGAACGCGGATTCGATTTTGGCCATGCGTGACGCCTCTCCCGGACATTTTCCCACCCCAAAAAGAAAAAAGCAGCGCTGGTATCGTACCGTCGCGGCCCGCGAGATTGCAGCAGTCTGCAGCAAGAGGCTACATGATTCGACTGCGTTTCCTGAATACAAAGCCGATCGTAATCGCCAGGATCAGCGTCAGGCCGCCACCGACCAGGCCGGATACCGTGGTGCCTTTATCCACGTTCGGCCAGGATGGCGGTGTTTTCTCCTGAGAAATTGGTTGGTGCTCGTTGGCCTGGAAGGAATAATCCGGCAGGAAGGCCGTTTTTTCCTGAATACCGGCGAGGAGATGATGGATCTCCTTTGCTGGCGCTGCCGGTTCTTCCTGGCTTGAGGTTTTGGCCATCGCCCATTCCAGACCATCGGGGAGTGAGGAGGCAAACCAGGACAACCCCCCGCCGGTGAGCACCGCAGCCAGAGCAAGACTCGTCAGTACCTTACCGATGGACAGGTTGCCCAGCGGGCGGGAGGTGGCGGAGAATTCGAGGATCTCCGGTCGGGCCTTCCAGACAAACGAAACCACCGCCGTGGTGACCAGACCTTCAACCAGCCCGATGGCAAGATGGATCGGCAGCATGGCCCAGAGAAAAACATTGAGCGGCAACGCCGAAATACCCGAAAGAACGGTTTCGAACACTACCCCCAAGGCCCCCAGCTGCAGGCCGACGATTCCGGCCAGCGTGGCGCCGATGGCGATGCGCATCGGGTTTGTCCGGTCTCCGGCGATGGGTTTGTAGATCAAGGGATAAGCAATACAACAGGGGAAAATCCCGAGGTTGAAAATATTGCATCCCAGCGCCAGCAAGCCACCATCGGCAAAGAACAGGGCCTGTACGGTCAGCACCGAGGCAATGGTCAGGAAGGCGGCATAGGGACCGAGCAGGATGGCCAGGATCATGCCCCCGCCGAGGTGTCCGGAGGAGCCGGTGGCCGGGATGGTGAAATTGATCATCTGGGCGGCAAAGATGAAGGCGCCGAGCACCCCCATCAAGGGGATTTTTCGGTCATCGAGGTCCTGCTGGACTTTTCTGGCACAGCAAGCGATGGCTCCGGCGGTGGTTGCCCACATCATGCCGCCAACCGCAGGGGAAAGAAGAGCGTCGGCCATATGCATGCTTGTTTCTCCCCAGACAACGTCCGCAAAATTTTATTTTTGGGTGTTGGAACGAAAATGGTCGGGGGATGATAATACAAATTACCCCTCGGTAACACCATTATGTGTTACAAAATCGATTACTGTGTGTCAAATGGAAAGTGAACGAAAATTTTCCGGAAAGGCGGCGTGGCGGTTTGGGGCGCACGGGATGCGTTACTCCCAAAAACCTTTGGTGTGCACGAGTATTTCGGACAGGAGCGGGGAGATCGCGGCGTCGGCCCTGCGGCGGGCTACCCGTCCGTCATCCAAGGGTATGGTGAAAACAGGCTGACACCGCCTCGAGGGACGTCTCGCAGGCGGTTTTTTTTGAAGGGAGCGAGAGGGGAACGCGGCAGGGGGCAAGGGACCGGTCAGGTGAACAACACCAACAGCCAGATAATACCGGCATTGACCAGCGACATGGATACGGCCGCAGAACCTAAATCCTTGGCCAGGCCGGAGAGTTCGTGCCGGTCGAGGCTGATGCGGTTGACCACCACCTCGACGGCGGTATTAAGCAGCTCGACGATCAGTACCAGCAACAGGCTGCCAACGAGCAGGGCGCGCTCACCGCCGCTGTCGCCAAGCCAGCAGGCCAGGGGAAGCAGCAGTGCGCCCAGCAGCAATTCCTGGCGAAAGGCCTCTTCGTTTTTCCAGGCTGCGCAAAGTCCGGCAGAGGAGCAGGTTATCGCCCTCTTCAACCGCAGGATGCCGGTTCCGTTTACTTTCTGTTCTGAGGTCATGTGTTTTTCCTATCTCCTGAAGTGCGCCATCGCACCTTTGCTCGATATTGATAACAGTTTCCGATTGAAATTTTAAAAGGATAGGTACACTATTTTTTCTTACTTTTCCAGGGACTTTTCATCTGCGAGCGCTCGGCGGGAGGCTGTATTTGCCGCACGCTGAGCCTATGAAAATCAATTGCCGCCTTTGTTACCTTGTGGTATCTGTTGACGAGGCATTCATGCATCGGAGGGAGAAATATGGATCGTGAAACATTCGCTAACCTGCGGTCGAAATTGGGGAAAACCCAAAAAAAACTTGCCGGGCTTCTTGGTGTTTCTTTGAAGGCGGTGCAGAGCTACGAACAGGGATGGCGGGTAATTCCCATTCATATCGAACGGCAGCTCTATTTTCTGACGGTGAACCAGCGCTTCGATGGGCTGAACAAGCGCAAAGATTGCTGGACCGTCAAAAAATGCGAGCACAAGAAGGAGTGCCCGGCCTGGGAATTTCAGTCCGGACACCTTTGCTGGTTTCTCAGCGGTACACTTTGCGAATGTACCTCGGCGCAGAGCTGGAAGGAAAAAATGACCGTCTGCCGCAAATGTGAGGTGCTGACTTCTTTGCTGTGACCGCGATCCGGCTGTTTTTCTCTCTATGCATACCTTACCCAGCTCACAACCTTCTTCCTTCCGCACCTGCCGCCATCCGGCTACCCGCCGTCCATGCCTGAAATAAAAGTCGGCATAGCCATGAGCGGCGGGGTGGACTCCACGGTCGCAGCCTCCTTGCTCCGGGATCAAGGTTGTGCGGTTCACGGATTTTTCATGGTCTTGCCCCTGCCGAATCTGTCCGTGCAACTGCATCGGGTGCAGGAGGTTGCCGCCAACTTGTCAATCCCGCTGACGCTGATCGATTTGCAGGAGCAGTTTTCTCAACAGGTCATTGGCGCCTTTATCAATGGGTACCTGGCGGGACAAACCCCGAATCCCTGCGTGCAATGCAACCAGAGCATCAAATTCGGGGCGTTCGCCCGGACCATGCTGAGCGCCGGCATGGAGCAGATCGCCACCGGGCACTATGCAAGGGTGCGGCGGATTGGGGCGGACTGTTATATTGAGCGTGGCGCCGATCCGGTCAAAGATCAGTCCTATTTTCTGGCGCAACTCAGCTCCGCGCAATTGCAGTCGGTGGTCTTTCCCCTTGGCGACTGGACCAAAGCGCAGGTCTATCAGCGGGCCCAGGCGCTCGGTTTTCAGTTTCGAGGCGAAGAAAGCCAGGATGTCTGTTTTCTCCCCCAGGGCTTGCCGGCTTTTCTCGCCCAAAATGGGGTGCGGGAAAAAAACGGTCCGATTGTCACCCTTGACGGGATCCGACTGGGCGAGCATCGGGGCATCTGGAACTACACCATCGGCCAACGTCGCGGCCTGGGTCTGCCCGATGCCACGCCCTGGTATGTGGTTGGATTGGACGGGCCGGGAAACCGGGTTGTGGTCGGTAAAAACAACGACCTCCAGCAGTCGGTCTGTTCGGTGCACAGCCTGCGGTGGACGCCAGCATTGCCCGGGTTCCCCTGGCGCGGTCTGGTCCAGCTGCGTTCGCGGCATGCCCCGGCGGCTGCCGAGCTCAGCCCATCCGGGGATGACTGCTGGCAGCTCACCTTTCACACCCCGCAACGGGCCATCACCCCCGGCCAGTATGCGGTTTTCTATCAAGACGATCGGGTTGTGGGCAGTGCGGTGATTGCTGTCCCCGGATCGATAACAGGAGCCGCCGCCCCGTGAAGAAAATTGCCATCACCACCTTGGGCTGCAAAGTCAATCAGTTCGAGTCGGCCGCTTTTGCCAGCGAATTCGAGTCATTGGGCTGCCAGATGGTCCCCTTTCAGGGGGCAGCGGATGTCTATGTGATCAATACCTGCACGGTCACCGCCAAGGCCGGGCAGCAGTCCCGACAACTGATCCGCCGGATCCTCCACGCCCACCCCCGAGGCCCGTATCGTGGTGACCGGCTGCTATGCCCAGATGGACCCGGAAACCGTGCTCGGTCTCGCCGAACAACCGGTGACAATTATCGGCAACGGGAACAAACACCTTCTGGTGCAGGCTGCGCTGGCCGAAGGACCACCCGATCTGGTCATGCTCATGGGGCAGATCCGCCGCAAGAAAGAAATCTGCGATCTGCCGGTGACCCGCTTCCGGGGGCGCACCAGGGCCTATCTCCGCATCCAGGACGGCTGCGACAACTTCTGCTCCTACTGCATCGTTCCCTACACCCGGGGCCGCAGCCGCAGCCTGCCGCTGGCGTCGGTGCACCGGCAGGTGGCAACCTTTGCCGACCAGGGATACCGGGAGCTGGTGGTGACCGGGATCAATGTCGGCAAGTACGGTCTCGATCTGGCCGAGCAGCAGACCATCTATACGCTTCTGGACCGCATCTGCGGCGATTTCCCCGAGCTTCGTCTCCGCCTGAGTTCAATCGAACCCACCGAGGTCAACGAACTCCTCCTGGAGCTGATGCTGCGCCGTCCCAATTTCATGCCCCATCTGCATATCCCCCTGCAGAGCGGCGACGATGAAATTCTGGCCCGCATGAATCGGCGTTACACCCGGGACGAATTTGCCGCCGTGATTCACCGGGTTCATCGGACGCTTCCCTCGGCTTCCCTCGGCTGCGATGTCCTCGGGGGCTTCCCCGGCGAATCCGAGCAGGCGGCGGAAAACACCTACCGGCTGCTGGCGGAGCTGCCGGTGAGTTATCTCCACGTCTTTCCTTATTCCCGGCGACCCGGCACCCTGGCCGCCACCTTCGGCCAGCAGCTGCCAGGCCCGGTGAAAGATGCCCGGGTGCTGCGGCTGCGGACCCTGGACGGAGAAAAACGCGCGCAGTTTTACCGGGACCAGATCGGGCAAGTCCAACGGGTCCTGGTGGAACGGCGGCAGGCCCAGAGCGGTCTCCTCCAAGGGTTTTCCGAAAATTACATCCCTGTCTTGTTCCCCGGAACCACCGCGCTGGTGCGTCGGGTGGTCACGGTTCGATTAACCGCGGTGGATCAGGGACAAGCTTTTGGTACGCTGGTGGACGAGTTGCTTGAGGAAAAACCGCGGAACGAGTACGTTGCGGTGTCAAACGGAAAAGGAAAAGGCGGATGATCGGAGAAATAATTGCCATTGGGGATGAGCTGACCTCGGGCCGGATAACCAACACCACCAGCGGTTATGCCGCCAGGGCGCTGTTTTTGCTGGGCCATGAGATCCTGGCCATGCACACCATCGGCGACGTGCCGGAACGCATCGGCAGTACGCTGAAGATGGCGCTGGAGCGTGCCGATTTTGTGATCGTCACCGGGGGGCTGGGCGCGACCACCGACGATCTGACCACCGAGGCGGTGGTCCAGGCCCTGGGCCTCCGAACCGTGATCCATCCCGGCGTGCATGCCAATCTCAATGCGCGTCTGAGCCGCGAACTGCATAGCGGGTCAATCTCGCTGGCCAGGCTGGCCCAACTGCCCGAAGGCGCCGAGGTGCTGGACGACGACTGCCGCATGGCCGGTTACCTGTTGCGCTATCAGGGCAAACCGATCTTTTTCCTTCCCGGCGTGCCGCCGCAGATGGAGATCCTGCTGGAGCGCAAGGTGCTTCCCGGCCTGCGGGCCTTCTTCCCGGCACCGAGCCGTCCGGTCTGTCAGCAGGTCTATCGCACCTGCGGCCTCCAGGAGGTGGCCATCAACGGGCTGCTAGCCCCCCTGGAGCAGAACCGATCCCTCCAAGTGGGATATTATCCGGTCGGCTGCGAGGTGCACGTCAGCCTGACCTATCCCCATCTGGTCAACGGGATGCACGACCCCCTTTTTGTGGAAACCGACGCTTTTATCAGGCAGGCCTTGGGCGCCCATCTGTTCGGGACCGGGGATGACACCCTGGCCGCGGTCACCGGCAAACTGCTGCTGAGTAAAGACGCGATGCTGGGGGTGGCCGAGTCCTGCACCGGCGGTCTCATCAGCAGCACCATCACGGAGACCGCAGGCAGTTCCCAATGGTTCGGCGGCGGCGTGGTGGTGTATTCCAACCAGATGAAACACCTGCTGCTCGATATCGATCCCGCTTTTCTGGCCCAGCATGGCGCGGTGAGCCAGGAGACCGCCCGAGCCATGGCGACCCGGGCAGCGGCACGGCTGCAGTGCGATATTGCGGTCTCGGCCACCGGCATCGCCGGTCCGGACGGCGGCTCCGCCGAGAAACCGGTGGGCACGGTGTATCTCGGATTATGGTACCGCAGCCGGGTCATCGACCGGTTGTGTCATTTCACCGGGTCCCGCCGGCAGATTCAGGAAAAAACCACGCAAACCGCACTGGATCTGGTGCGTCACGCGTTACTCGAGTCTTAATACCAGTCACCAAGGAGAGTTCCATGACAGTGTCCAACGAAGTCAGTGAAGGCCGCCTCAAAAGCGTCGACAACGCCATTACCCAGATCCACCGGCAGTTTGGAAAGGGTTCGATCATGCGCCTGGGCACCACCGAACGAGAAAATATTCCGGTCATCCCGACCGGCATCCTCTCGATCGATCTGGCTTTGGGCGTCGGCGGCCTGCCGCGCGGCCGGGTCACTGAGATCTACGGCCCGGAGGCCTCGGGAAAAACCACTCTGGCCCTGCATGTCATCGCCGAAGCCCAACGAGCAGGGGGCAACGCCGCCTTCATCGACGCCGAGCATGCCCTGGACACCAGCTATGCCGAACGGTTGGGGGTGGATACCGACAATCTGCTCATCTCTCAGCCCGACTTCGGCGAACAGGCCCTGGAAATCGCCGAAATCCTGATCCGCAGCGGCGGCATCGACGTGGTGGTCATCGACTCGGTGGCCGCGCTGGTCCCCCGGGCCGAGATCGACGGCAATGTCGGCGATCATCATGTCGGGCTCCAAGCCCGCCTCATGTCCCATGCCATGCGCAAGTTCACCGGGGTGCTCAGCCGCACCAACACCGTGCTGATTTTCATCAATCAGATCCGAATGAAAATCGGGGTAATGTTCGGCAACCCCGAGACCACCACCGGCGGCAACGCCCTCAAATTTTACAGCTCCATCCGGATCGACATCCGCAAGACCACCCAGATCAAGGAGGGCCAGGATGTGATCGGCAACCTGACCAAGGTCAAGGTGGTCAAAAACAAGGTGGCTCCGCCCTTCAAGCAGGCCGATGTCGATATCATCTACGGCGAGGGGATTTCCCGCACCGGCGACCTGCTCGATCTGGGGGTGGCCCAAGGGGTGGTGGATAAGAGCGGGTCCTGGTATGCCTATCAGGACGAGCGCATTGGCCAGGGCCGGGAAAACGCCAAGAAATTCCTCAAGGAACATCCGGAGACCATGGACAGTATCGAACGCAAGATCCGCCTCGCCCTGGGCATGGCGGTGACCGGCGAGGATTCGCCGGTTGAAAAATCGGGGGCCGCAAAACCGGCAGTCGAAAAACCGGCAGTCGAAAAAGTGGCGCCCGAAAAATCGGCCTGAAGCGTTCGCTGCTTCTTCCGCCCTGGTAAGTCAGTCCATAGCCTTCCCGTTATCCCTCAACGGAGAAAAAACGTTGCGTATTCATGCGTTGCAGCACGTTGCTTTTGAAGGCCTCGGCCATATCGGCCCGTGGATCGCGGCCCGGGGGCACCAGCTGGCCGCAACCCGCCTGGATGCGGGCGAAGCGCTGCCCCAGGTCCACGATTTTGACCGGTTGATCATCATGGGCGGGCCGATGAACATCTATGAGGAAGACAGCTATCCCTGGTTGCGTGCGGAAAAAGGGTTGATTCGGCAGGCGATCGCAGCGGGTAAGTCCGTGGTCGGTATCTGTCTGGGGGCGCAGCTGCTGGCCGATGTACTGGGGGCACCGGTGGTTGCCGGTACCAAGAAGGAGATCGGCTGGTGGCCGATTCAACTGACCGAGGCCGGGAAAAACAGCGGTCTGCTCGCCGGTCTGCCGGACGAACCCATGGTCTTTCACTGGCATGGCGACACCTTTGCCATCCCCGAGGGCGCCGTCCATCTGGCCGAGAGCGAGGGGTGCCGCAGCCAGGCCTTCCTTTTCGACCGGCGTATCCTCGGTCTGCAGTTTCATCTGGAATCGACCCCGGAAACCGTGGAACAAATCCTGGCGCACTGCCGCGACGAATTGGTGCCGGGGCGATATATCCAGACCGAGGCCGAGATCGTCGCGGCCTCCCCGGTGCGCTACCAGCAGATCAACAACCTGCTGGAGACCTTGCTGGACCGGTTGCCATGAAACAGGCAGCCTCCGGAGCTCTCAGGCAATTGAAAAAAGAATGATTTGAGCGGTTGGGTTGGGGCGGGGTAAGGGATCGCTCCAGATACATAGAAGTATCTGGAGCGCGGGGTATGGGCAGTTACTGGGAGGAGGGGGATAAGGAACGGCTACCCGCTCAGATAACATCGTCGCCGCTTAACGGATCCTCATCCTCCAAAGGGTCTGCCAGATCTTCTTCATCGCTGTCATCGGAAAACTCATCGGTGTCTTCATAGAACTCATCGTCCTCATCCGGGGAGATTTCAGGCGTCGAACTGTCGTCCGGCGAACGCACCGCTTTCGGTATTTTAGATTCCGGCAGGACAAACTCCCGTATTTTTTCAACTTCTTCGGGGAGGAGGAGGTCGGCCTGACAGGCTTTGCATCCTTTGACATGTTGATCGACAAATTGCATCATCCGGGCAGGAGCCATGGTTTCCTGTTTGACCCGGGTGTACCAATCTTTGATCAAGCGTATGAGTTGTTCACATTCCATTGAATAATAGGGGCGCGTCGCCCTTCCTGTCAGGTTGACTGAGGTATGAGTTTACCGGAGAAAAAATAATAAAAAGTTGTTTTTCTGGTCAATAAATATTAATGATATTCGAACACTTCGGAAGTGGAAAGGGCTCTGGTGGCTCTCCCGGACTTCAAATCCGGTGTGCCGGGTGAATAGCCCGGCTGGTGGGTTCGATTCCCATGCACTTCCGCCATTATATTTCCCCAGTCGTTCCGATGCGTATAATTCTGGCCATTCTAGCCTGAATCTTTCCACGCTGTCAATCTTCTTTTCCCTGGATCAGTGGTAACCCGGAATGCGAGCCCCCTGGGCGCCGCTATGATCTCAGGGCGTTCTGGTTCACTGTCTATCGGGGGTGTTTACGGATTGGGGAGTGCTATAATTTATCCTGCACGCTTTGCACCTTGTCCGCCATGGTCTGGTCCCGGTCGGTGCGGGTGCCGAGCTTGATGGTGGTGGTGATCCGGGGGGCGCCCATCGCATGCACCCGCTGGTGGCACTGCTTGACCGCGGCCATCACCGCATCCCAGTCGCCCTCGATGTTGGTGCCGTAGGCATGCAGCTGCGATTTGAGTCCCGCTGCCTGCAAAATACGGTGGCACTCGGCCACATAGGCGGAAACGGAAACGCCGACTCCGAGCGGCACGATACACAGATCCATGATTACCTGCATTTGCATTTGCTCCTCCTTGCTGTCGGGCAAGCCCGAATCTTGCTCAAAAAAAAAATGTCCAGCGCCCGCAAGCGGACCATCCGCGTGCGGGCAGGTGTTTTTTTTTCCCATTTGCCTTTTTTTCTACTATGCTCCATCGAGTCATTGAAGACAACCTGTAACTCCCCCGCCCAAGAGGTTGCCATGCGTATTCTGATTCTTGAAGACTCCAAACCCACCCAGCACCTGCTGCAATCCCGCCTTGAAAAAGCGGGTTTCACCGTCGATACCGCCGACAACGGCCACCAGGGGTTCCAGCTGGCGACCTCGAACGCCTACGATATCATCCTCAGCGACATTCACATGCCGCATTGGGACGGCTTCAAGTTCATCGAGGCCATTGGGGTGATCAACCCGCATCTGCCGATCCTGATCACCACCGGTTCCCATGACGACCGCCAGACCCTGGACCAGTTGGAACCGTACCCCAACGTCATCGGTGTGCTTGCCAAGCCCTTTGATTTCGAAGCCCTGTTCAAGCGACTGGCCTCCATTCCGGCGCAGGCCCACACCAGCGTCAACAAGAAGGCCAAAATCGTCTGCACCATCGGCCCGGCCTGCAGCAGCCCCGAGATGCTCGGCAAAATGATCGTCGCGGGCATGGATGTGGCCCGGCTCAATTTTTCCCACGGCAGTCATGAGGCCCATGAGGCCACCCTGCAGGCCATCCGCGAGGCGGAAAAGACCTGGGAAAAACCGATCGCCGTGCTGCAGGACCTCTGCGGCCCTAAGATCCGCACCGGTTTGATGGCCAATGGCGCCGTCAGGCTCACCGCCGGCGAGGTGCTCATCATTCAGGCCGAGCCGGTGGAGGGGAACGTGGACCGGATTTCGACCATCACCCCCGGCATCCTGGCCGACCTGCGGGTCGGCGACCCGGTGCTGCTTGACGACGGTTTGCTGGAGTTGCGGGTGGTCAAGGAAGGGCGCGGCGAGGTCCACTGCGAGGTGATCGTCGGCGGCATCCTCAAGTCGAGCAAGGGCATTAACCTGCCTT
>CAIMMA010000163.1 GCA_903842475.1 uncultured bacterium | reverse complement strand
TAATCCTTATATACTGATTTACACCCTGATTCACACTGGGTATTTGAATTTGGTTTTTTTGTAAACCCCGACAGTCTGGAAATAGAATTATAAAAGCGAAGGCCGATGACAGATGCTGAGATAAAATTTGAAAATTCATGGGGCAACCAGCTCCGGGCCACCTCCTATGCAAAACTTGAGTTTCCGAATACTTACTACCTGGCATACCGCGACTTGCCGGAAATCATTAACAAACATGCCACCGGGAAACAAGCCATCGATTTTGGATGCGGGACTGGCCGATCGACACGTTTCTTAAAACTAATGGGTTTCAGCGTTACGGGTATCGATATTTCAACCGACATGCTTGATTTAGCCAGGAAGCTTGATCCGACAGGCGATTATCAATTGGTTTCAAATGGCAATTACGCTCATCTTGGCCGGAATTCGTTCGACCTTATCCAGGCTATTTTTACATTTGATAACATCCCCGGGTGGGAGAACCGGACCAACATTCTGGAAGGATTGCGCGATCTGTTGAAACCAGACGGGAAACTAATCTGCCTTGATTCTACGCCGGAGCTCTATATCAATGAATGGGCATCATTCACCACAAAGGACTTTCCCGGGAACCGGCATGCCGTAACAGGAGACATTGTTTATGATATCATGTTTGACGTTGACGACACGCGGCCGGTGGAAGACACCTTTTGGACGAGGCCGGATTATATAGAACTCTTTAGGCGGGCAGGGCTTGAGATTGAGGCAACCTATCAACCGCTGGGACGCATGGAGGAACCTTTTACGTGGATCTCGGAAACAAAGATTGCCCCATGGATGATCTTTGTGTTAAAGAAGCAGGCATCAGACTCCGCGGGGATATTGGTCAAGCCGGAATAGCGAACACCTCCGGGATTGTTAATGATCTCTGTGAAGGGTTTACCATCAATAGGGAAGTGATGAAATTCTGGTCTGTTTCAGAATAATAGATTAATGTTTTCGGGCAATTTCACCGAGTACCCTGATTAGCGTGTCAATATCCTCATCACTGTTTTCAATGCCGAAGCTCACCCGTGCAACGCCAGGGAGGCTTATCCTGGGGAACAGTGTCACGATAACCCGCTGGAATTGCTCAAGTCGAGGGCCAACACCAACCAGGCGCTTGACCAGCAGGTGTGCGCAATGGCAACCATATCGCACCCCGATTCCACCCCTGCTTGACAATTCTTTAGCCACCTTATTGGCCATAATACCCTTCAGATTGAAAACAATGACACCGCCTTTTTGGGCAAACCGGGGCGACTCCGGATCTTTTATTCCGTAAACTGTCAGACCCGGTATTTGCAACAGGCCGCGCAATGCCCGCCGGGTCAGAGATTGTTCGTTCTCCCTGATCGTCTCCATCCCGATCCGTTGCAAAAGCACAAGCGCTTTGCCCAGTGCGGCAATGCCAACCGGGTTTTCTTCACCCGACGATCGGATCAACTCCTGTTCCGCAGGGCTGAAGTTAAGGAGTCCCTTTCTTGCCACCAGGACGCCAGTGCCGAACGGGGCGTAAACCTTATGGCCAGAAAAGGCGAGATAGTCAATGCCGCATGCCGCCATATCCACCTTGCGGTGGGCAACCAGCTGTGCTGCATCCACAAGCAAACGTGCACCATACTGGTGAGCGATCCGGCTGATCTCCGCCAGGTTATTGAATACGCCGAGGACATTGGAAGCGCCGCTAACTGCTAAAAGCTTAATCTTTTTTTGTCCGTGCTGCCCTTTTTGGTTGTATTCACACAAGAGCGTATCCAACTCCTTCATATCCACAAAACCATCATCATCGATCGACAACCTGATCAGCGATGTGTTTGGACCCTTGCGCCATGGCAGATCATTAGAGGAGTGTTCAAGCAGTGTATTGAGGATTACAGCTTCATTTTCAGTCCGGGATTCAAG
>CAIMMA010000162.1 GCA_903842475.1 uncultured bacterium | reverse complement strand
GATTTTTTTTCCGCAGGTCATGGGCAACGGCTATGAGTATATGGCCAAGACGCTGGCAGGCGAAACTCTGGTGTGGCGGATGATGGTCCTGGTTTTGCTCAAGTCCGTGGCCACCGCCATCACCCTGGGGTCCGGCGGCGCCGGCGGAGTTTTCGCTCCTTCGCTGTTTATCGGCGCCGTGCTGGGCGGGGCCTATGGCGGGATCGTGCATCACTTCTTTCCCGAATACACCGCCACCGCCGGCGCCTACGCCACGGTCGGTATCGGCGCGTTTCTGGCTGCCTCCACCCATGCGCCGCTCACCGCCATCTTTCTCCTGTTTGAGATGACCGGCAATTATATGATTATTATCCCGGTGATGCTGACTGCGGTCCTCGGCACCGTGACCGCCTCCTGGCTGTACGACGATTCCATCGACACCGTTGATTTCACCCGCGAAGGTATCGATATTCATGAGGGCCGCGAGGTGGCGATCATGAAATCGATTAAAGTCGGCAAGGCGATTACCGAGGAAGTCGATTTTATCAGCGAGACCGCGAATATCAATCATCTGCTCGAACTGTTCCGTTTTGCCCGGAACAGTTTCTATTTCCCGGTGGTCAACCATAAGGGGCTGATGGTCGGGGTGGTGTCGATGCAGGATGTCAAAACCATCCTGCATAGTGAGGAGGAACGGGTCTGTCACCTGGTCGGGGCCATCTGTACCCGCGAGGTCATCATGCTCACCCCGGACACCAATCTCTATGAGGCGATGAAACTTTTTGATATAAAAGGCATCGATGAAATTCCGGTGGTGGAATCCCTGGAAGAACCCTGGGTGCTGGGGATGCTCAAGCGACAGGATGTGATCGCCGCCTACAACCATGAAATGCTCAGGCGCGGCATCAATGAGCGGGCGGAGACCATCCGTATGCTCTGCTCGGCGGATTGACGCCGGCGATTTCGCCGTGCTGCAATCAGTGGGCGTAAGGCGTGTGCCCGAAGGCCGTTGCCGGTCGTGGACAAGGTCGCTCATTTCCGTTATAGTTCCACAGGATTGTTACATAATGTGTTGGCTAACCTTTCAATCAATGTTGCGGAGGACTTCATGAGACGGATTTTGGTTTTGGCAGTCATGTTCACCACCCTGTTGGGCGGACCATCGGCGTGGGCCGCCGACAAAGCAAGGTGCAAGGATCATCCGTTGTTCAGCCGGATGCCCAACTATGAACTTTACGGGTGTGCTAAGACCGAATTCGACGCCGTTGCTTTTCCCAAGCCGGAACTTAAGGAATGGAACACCCCGGAAGACTATACCACTGTCGAAGGCAAGATATTCGCGGTCAGCTATCTGCTCAAGGAAGGCGCCACCCCCGCCAGTTCCCTGCAGATCATCCGCAATTTCCAGAATGCAGTGAAGAAGGCCGGCGGCACGGTCCTGGGCGATTACGACGGCAACCGTTTTCCCGGATTTCAGGAAAACGCCATCAAATATCTGGTCGAATCCCCGGGGGGGACCTCCTACGATCGCTATACCACCATGACCCTGACCAAAGGGGGGAGTGAGTTCTGGATCTATCTCTGTGCCAGTGAAGGCTACCATGATTACACGCTGCTGATGGTTGAAAAAGAGGAGATGAAGCAGGAGGTGAGCGTGGGTGAATTGGAAAAGCAATTGAACAAGGAAGGCTTCCTCACCTTCTATATCAAATTCGATACCGGCAAGGCCGATATCAAGCCTGAAAGTCAGGGCAGCATCGACCAGATCGCCTCCCTGCTGCAGTTCATGGCTGGTCTCAAGGTGAACATCGAGGGGCATACCGACAATGTCGGCACCCCGGAAAGCAATAAAAAACTCAGTGAAGAGCGTGCCAAAGCGGTCATGGCGGCGGTGGTGGCCAAGGGAATCGCCGCCGACCGGATGGCCGCCGTGGGTCAGGGGCAGGACAAACCCGTTGCCGATAACCGCAAGGAAGAGGGGCGGGCCCTCAACCGTCGCGTGGAAGTGGTCAAGCAATAAGGTGCGCCGCCATTTTGTATCGGCAGTGAGGCGATCGTGAATATCACCCTGTATTCTTTTGGTTTTAAGCACGGTCCACCCTTGGCGGATCTGGTTTGGGATGTCCGTTTTCTGCCCAATCCGTACTGGGTGCCGGAGCTGAAGGCCCAAACCGGCCAGGAGGAGCGGGTGGCCCGTTATGTGCTTGAAAACGAGAGCGGCTCCCGGTTCCTCGCCCTGCTCGAACCGCTGCTCCTTTTTCTGCTCGAGGCGTACGCCGCCCGTGAACGGGAGGCCGTCACCCTGGCCGTGGGCTGCACCGGCGGCCGACACCGCAGTGTCGCCCTGGTCGAGCATTTGCGTGTTCTTCTGGAGGGCAAGGGATTGACTCCGCAGATCTATCACCGGGATATCGACAAAGAATAGCGTGCGACCGCCGGGGCCGTATGTCATCGTTGGATCAGGGTTGTTATGTTTATTTTTTACCAGGAGGAAACCATGAAAGAGCTGTTGAAAAATGTTCTGTACGCCGGTATCGGCGCGGCTTTTCTCACCAAGGAGAAAATCGAGGAGTTGAAGGGCGACCTGATTGAAAAGGGTAAATTGTCCCAGGAGGAAGGCAGGCAATTTGTCGACGATCTGTGTCGCAAGTCGGAAAAGGCCAAGGATCAGCTGGATCTCTGGATCAGCAAACAGGTGGAGGACCGGGTTAATCAACTCAATCTGGCCACCAAGGATGAAGTAGCGGAACTGCAGCGCAAGATCGAAGAGCTGCAGGTGGCCATTAACCGGGGAAAAGGCGAGTAAGCACCCCCGCATGTTCAGCATCAGAAAACTCGGGGCCATCGGCCGGACCTACCGCCACCTCAACCGCTATCACCGCATCCTGCGGGTCCTGTTCAAATACGGATTCAACGATCTGGTTGATCGTCTGCATATCGATCAGTACCTGGAATCCGGGCTGCAGATGATCAACCGCAAGCCGCGGGAGCAGGTCGTCCGTCTCTCCCGACCCGAGCGCTTACGAATGGTGTTCGAGGAGCTGGGGCCGACCTTCATTAAGCTCGGCCAATTGCTCTCCACCCGCCCCGACCTGATTCCCGCCGATTTCCTCGATGAACTGGCCAAGCTCCAGGACGACATCCCACCCTTCAGCTTGGACGAGGTTAATCTCATTTTTCAGGAAGAGCTGGGCCGCGCCCCGGAGGAGCTGTTTCATTACTTCGACATCGAGCCCCTGGCCGCGGCCTCCATCGGCCAGGTGCACCGGGCCCGGCTCGACAGCGGGGCCGAGGTGGTGGTCAAGGTCCAGCGACCCGGGATCGAGAACGTCATCGCCGTTGATCTTGAGATTCTCGCCCATATCGCCGATCTGATGGAGCAGTATCTCGAGGAAGTCCAGGGCCACCGGCCCTCGGCCATTGTCCACGAGTTTGCCCGCAGCCTCAGCCGCGAAATCGATTTTTCCGTCGAGCTGGCCAATATTCAGCGTTTCAGCCGCCAGTTCGAAGGCAACCCGGCCATCCACGTGCCGCTGGTGTATCCGGAATTAAGCACCGACCGGATCCTGGTGATGGAGTATGTGCTCGGGATCAAATCCTCCAAGGTCGAGCAGCTGCGCGAACAGGGCTATGACCTGCCGCTGATTGCCGAACGTGGAGCCAATCTGGTGATGGAGCAGATCTTCGTGCACGGGTTTTTCCATTCCGATCCCCATCCGGGCAATGTTTTCATCCTGCCGAACAATGTGGTCTGTTTTATCGATTTCGGCCAGATGGGACGCTTGTCGCTCAAGGACCGGGAGGACTTCACCGATCTGGTGCTTGATCTGGTGGCCGGAGACGAACGCAAAATCGTCAACGGCGTGCTCAATGTGACCCTTCAGCTGGGTGATGTCGATCGGGAGAGTCTGGCCCGCGATCTGGGCAGCCTGATGGATATGTATCTCTACCGCCCGTTGGGCGAGTTGGAGGCCGGCAAAATCCTCAACGATCTGCTTGACCTGGTGACCCGGCACAAACTTTCGTTCAAGCCCGGCCTCTACCAGATGATGAAGGCCCTGACCACGGTGGAGGGGGTCGGCCTGGTGCTCGATCCCAAGCTCCAGTTGATCCTGCTGGCCAAGCCGTTTATGCGTAAAATTCGCCTTGGGCGGATGCAGCCCGGCCGGATCATCGAAGAGTTCTCGTTGACCGGTTCCGCCTACCTCCACTTGCTCCGCGATCTACCCGAAGAGTTGCGCACGATTTTATACCAACTGCGCAGCGGCCGGTTGCGGCTCGAATTCGAGCATCGGGGGTTGAAATCGCTGGGGGCCGCCCTTGACCGGGTATCCAACCGCATTGCCTTTGCCATTGTTCTGGCGGCCCTGATCGTCGGCAGTTCCCTGATCATCCTCTCCGATATTCCCCCGCACTGGCACAGCATTCCGATCATCGGCCTGGTCGGCTTTCTGGTGGCCGGGATCATGGGTTTCTGGCTGCTGCTCTCTATTATCCGCCACGGCCGGATGTGAGCCGTTCGTCGGTTCTGGTCGCCTGGTCGCCGGAAGCGAAAAACGGGCCGGGTTGTTCAATATTCGTGGCGCCGTCTTTAACCAGCAGCCAGGGAGGGCGGCTCTGTTTTCTGCAACCCTCTCCGCCTATACATTCAAACAGTATACTGAACGTATAGTAAACCTTCCGAACTTCATGGCGAGTTCTCCATGCTGTCTTGGGAACATTTCGCAGGGTGGGCATGGTCCCCTTGTGTCCCCCCGACCACTTGAAATTACACGGCAATGGCCTGCGAGGGGCCTGCGAGCCAAAGAAGTAAACGGGTAAACGATCTGTGCCGCACTGGCGCGAAAGGGCTTCATCCTTGGTGCGTCGCTGGCTAGAAATTATCCAGCGGGCTGCGCACGGCCAGGCCAGGGCGATTGAGCACATGGGTGTAGATCATGGTGGTGGCGACATCGGCATGGCCAAGCAGCTCCTGCACGGTGCGGATATCAGCGCCGTTGGCCAGCAGGTGGGTGGCAAAGGAGTGGCGCAGGGTATGCGGCGTCACCCGCAGGGAGAGGTTGGCTGCCCGTGCCGCCTTGCGGATGGCGTTCTGCAGGGCGGCGTCCTGGACGTGATGCCGTCGCTTGAGCCCGCTGCGCGGATCAATCGCCAGTTGCCGGGAAGGAAAAACCCACTGCCAGGCCCATTGGATTCCGGCCGTGGGGATCTTGTTCTCCACCGCCTGCGGCAGCCAGACGCCCGGCAGATTCGCTTGCCGGTCTTCCTCGAACAATGCCCGCACCCGGTCCCGTTGCTCCAAAAGGGGCAAGCGCAAACTCTCCGGCAGAACGCTGACCCGATCCTTGCCGCCTTTGCCCTGCCGCACGATCACAATCCCCTGCTCAAATTGCAGATCCTGGACCCGGAGCCGCAAGAGCTCCATGAGGCGCAGCCCCGCGCCGTACATCAATTGGGCCATGATCCGGTGCACGTCGGTGAGCTGCGCGAACAGCGCCTGGCATTCCCGGGGGCTGAGGACGATGGGGATGCGTTTATCCGAACGGCCGGGACGATATCCTGAAAAATCGCCCAGATCGCGGCCCATGGTTTCGCGCACGAGAAAGACCAGGGCATTGAGGGCTTGACGCTGGGTGCTGGCCGAGACCTTGCCCACCACCGCCAGGTGTTCCAGGTAGCGGCGGATGTCGTCGCCGCTCGCCTCTTCGACGGGCTTGTCCCCCAGCCAAAGCGCGAAACGCCGGGCCCAGCCACGGTACGCCTCCTCGGTCCGCCACTTCAGTTGCCGCGTCCGGAGGGTGGTCACCATGCGCTGTTCCCAAGGCGGGCCACCCAGATCGCCTCGCTCGACTTGGATTGTCTGCACAGGTGGGGGCGGCGCGGGAGCGATGGTGTCAACCTCGGCCTGGGCCTGGTGTGCGGCAGCCCTGAAAAACCAGCGCAGGGCGGCGCGAGCCTGGTCGGTCGGCTGGCCCCGTTGCTCAAGACCATCCAGGTAGGCCACCGCGCTTTTCACCGAGGCACGTTGACGAACAGCCTTGAGATGCTTGAGATAGGAAAAGATCTCGCCTTCGTAAACGCTCACTTGCGCGGGTTGGTAGGGTTCGTTGCGCAGGACCTCCCGCCAGCGGGGAAAAGCGACCGGCGTGGGAGAGAGGGGATGTGGTGTCTGGTTTGAGTTTGTCATAACATTAATCTTAGGTTGCGACGGTTTTCAAGTCAAGAGGGAAATTATCGGTTGTTTTGATCGGAATAACAGGTAGGAGGAGACGGTGCCTGGAAGTGAACGGAGATATTTTTCTTGACAGTTACGGTTTGGAAAGTATCATGATTTGAAATATTTATGTCAAAATAACAAAGGTCAAAATTGGCCTAATTATACTGTTATGCTCAATAAATGAAAAATTCGGCGAGCCAGAGAAAAAGATTTTCATCTGAAGAGCAGATTTTACACCTCCGGAACTTGAATGAAAGAGGTAAACTTTCTGCTTTTATAGGTGCTGGCGTGTCAATGAGTTGTGGCTTGCCTGATTGGCAATCATTGCGAGAAAAAATCGAAAATGAGTTATTTAAAAAAAATCCTGAAATATTATGTAACAATGGGGAAATTGAAGATATAGCAAGAATTGAATTCGGCGATGAATTTAATTTTATTATAGCAAAAATACTATATGAAAACGATGTAACAATAAGCAATCAGATTAGGCTGTTAGCTAAATCTGGCATAGACAGATTTGTTTGTTTTAATTTCGACGACTTACTTGAAGAGGTATTAAAAACCGAAATTATTGAACATAAAATTATTCTAAATGGCCAAAAATTCAACGCAAATTATAACGGTCTAATTGTTTTTCATCCACATGGATATTTGGAAAGATATTCACAAGAAAAACAAATTAAAAAAAACAAATT
>CAIMMA010000161.1 GCA_903842475.1 uncultured bacterium | reverse complement strand
TGGAGCATCTGCTGCTGCGCCGCCTGATCCGCGGGAGGACTGCCCCCCATGCCTTGCTGCGTGGCGCCGGCCGGCATCATCCCTTGACTGGATTGCTGCATGACTTTGGCCCCATCGGGTTGCTTCAGGGTATCCATGACCTGGTGGATGGTTTCAGCCATCATGGCTTCCATTTCCTGATTCAACTGGGCACTGATACCGACCGGGGGCGTGAAAGCGCTATCCGGGACAGCAGCGCTGCTATCAATCCTGGTGGCGATGTTGGTGCTGGTCATGCCCATGACCGCGACCTCTGACTTCAGGGGAATATCCGTACCGTGCAGGAGGTAGACGGTCGACATGCCGCCAACAGTGGTAACATCGCAATCGTAGCCCAGGATTTTGGCGCTGCTCTGCTGCACCGATCCCCCGAAATTCCCCATCATTGAATGGCCGAGTTCTTGGGAATTCTTTGTAAAATTCTTCTTTTCCTCGGCACTGTAATTGTTATAGGCCTTGCGATACAGTTTTTGCGGATTGGTGATTTTTTCACCGGTTTTTTCGCTGAGATTGTAGGTGGTCACCCAGTCGGGATCCGTGAGCTCAAGGGTTTCGGTTGTTTAGGTCATGCCCATAATAGTAGTTGATGCTTTATGGTGTTCAGCACGGACTTTGCCGTAATCACGGATATATAAGGTTTCGACTCCTTTTTCCGAACCTTTGAGTTCATAGTGAATGGTCACCTCCTTGAAGGGAAGATGCGTTTCACAAGGCAGATCACCGCCGAAGGCGAGCGAGCTGAGCAAGATCAAAACCACGGTTACTGCTGGAGCCCATCGTTTTTTCATAGTATTCTCCAGTGCAATAGGGGAAGGCCAGGGTAGGACCTGGCCCCAAATTAAGGTGTATTTTAGCAGAATCCAGGGCAGCACAAGAGGAGAACGTCAGACCCAATGCTTGCAATTATCCAAACCATCGCGGAACGAAAAATTCAACAGGCCATCAGCGAGGGAACCTTGGCCGACCTGAGCCACTGGAAAAATAAACCGTTGCCGCCGGATGACATGGCCGATGTGCCCGAAGATTTACGGATGGCCTACCGGCTGCTGAAAAATGCCGGATACGTGCCCGAGGAAATAACCCTGCAGAAAGAAATCACCCGGATCGAGCAGTTACTAGCCACCTGTACGGATGAAAAAGAGAAGGTCAGACAATTGAGAAAAATCAGCTGCCTGAAAACCAAGCTGGAAGGCCGTATGGGAAGGGCGATCCAGCTTGGTGAGGATGGGCAGTATTACAACCAGGTGGTCGAAAAGCTGTCAACTCCTCCAGGGTGAACGATTCGGGAACCCGTTTAAATCTCGAGTAATTCTCCAAAGAGGTCTTGGTCCTGTTCGATCCGTTCCCGGTTGCCAATGGTTGCCCGGAACCGGGTGGCCTGAAGTTGTTCGAACAAGGGGGCAAAACCGCGGAGGTCTTGGGCTGAAGTGGCCAGAATTTCTTCAATCCGTTGCTGCCGAAAAGCCGGGGTAATTCCGGAAAGATAATCGTTGCGGGCCGACGCGCCGCGTGAGGCAGGCCCCATGTGGGGGTTGAAGCCGCCGTAGGCCCCGATGATCAACTGGTGGAGCGACTCCTCGGAAAGATCCAGGGCGCCGATAATACCGGGCAGGGCCTCGTAGGTCGCATAGGTTTTCCTGACCTGGGGATCGCGGTAGCTGACCATCCCGAAGTTGCCGGTGAGATGGTTGAACTGGATAAAACAGCCATAGGCCCCGCCCATCTGACGAACGGTATTCCAAAGGTAGTCCCGGGATAACCAGGTCCTGAGCACCTCGAAGGAACCGTTATACTGCGCGGCGGATGGAAACAATGTGCAGGCCTGGACATTATAGACGATTTCCGCCGAGGTGGTGAAGGCCTGATTGGTAATGGGGCTGGCCAAAAATTTCGGCGAGACGGACGCCACCGGCACATCGGGAAGGTTCTGGATAACTGCCGGGACCAGCCTCTGAAATTGGGTAAGGTCTTTATCATCGGCCGTGATGGAAACTATCAGCCCGGAGCGACGGAACAGCAACTGGCGAAGCTCCTGCAGCGCGGCCAGGAGTTTTGCTTCCTCTGCCGGGTACTGACCAGCCAACTGTTTCAGATGCTGGTAGGCATGGAGGCCATGGACATATTCATTGTACTGGCCGGCGGTGCTCAGGTGGGAAAAAGCCCTGGTCGAGGCCAGCGAATAGCCCTCGCTCTGGACCGAATGTTCGGCCCAGGCATATTCACGCTGAATAATCTCTTCGATGTGCTGGTGGTCTGAAAAATCCACGGAGGTCAGCACCTCGGTCAGCAACGCGATCGCCTGTTCAAGGTAGCCGGAGAGCGCCTTGATATGCAGCCAAAGGATCGGTCGGACCGAATTCCGGGCGTCGGCGCGGACATAGACCTGGAAGGAATGGGAAAAATCGCCGGTACAGAGATTGACGGCCTTGGCGAACTGCATGTAATCTTTGTGTGCGGTGCCGATTTCGGTAAGCACGGTGGCAAACAGATCCAGGTAGGGCAGCAGGTCAGCCGAAACCCCTGAACAATCGAGGCCGAAATCGAGGTAGCAGATACCGTTGGTCTCCAGGTTGCTGATCAGCAGCGGCGTTCCGGCGAGGGTGGTTGGCTGCACCACGTGGATGGGCGGTTTGAGGTCCAGATCGCCCAAGGAAAGACGAGGGAGGCGGCGCAACTCATCAGCGGAGTTCTGGGTTGCCTGCAAAGCCATCAGTTCCTGGGTGTGCGCCACCAGATTGCGGCGGCCAACCACATCAAGCGATTGGGTATACGAATCCAGACGCTGCTGCTCATCGCGCACATTTTCTTCCATCTTGGCCGGATCCGGGCTCAGGGTCACCGTGACCGTGGCTGGATTATCCAGCAGACAGGACCGGATCAACTGTTCAAAATACCCATTTCCCACAGCATCCCGGCGAATTTCGGCCAACAGGGCATCGATCCGCAGGGCATCAAAGAGCTCCAGCTGATGCTTTATGGCCGGCAGAGCTTTGTTGATCAGATCCAGTCCGCGCTGGGCCTTGTTCATCTCTTCCCGTACACTAAACTCGTATTTGTTCAATTCGGAAAGCACCAGATCACGGTCCAGTCCGGCATCGACCATCCGGGTCAGGGTGGTCTTGTAGAGCGCCAGGAAATGCTCTCGCTTTTCCTGATCACTGCCGATCAGATAGGTGATCATCAGGGTTTTCAGACTGGAATTGCTAAGAAACAATCCACCGAAATCTTTGCACAAATTTGCATTAACAATGGCTTTTTTGAGTGGCGAGCCGTCGGAATTATATAAAATATTGGCGATGATCTGAAAAGCGGCATTACGTTTCCGGTCGTGGATGGTGCCCACGGCGGAACTGATGGCCATAAAGGTTTTTTGCTCAATGGCGGTGCCGGGCTGCACCGGATAACTTTCTTCGATCAGCACAGGCGCGGTGACATCGTTGCCCTCCCTGATCCGTGCCTTGGGTACAGGATTGGGGAATTGTACCAGAAAATTATCCTGGACAAAGGCCAGTTCCTGCTCGAGCGGAGCATCCCCATAGAAGAAAAAGGTGCTATTGGCAGGATGATAATGGGAACTGTGAAAAGCGACGAACTGTTCGTAGGTCAGTTCGGGGATGCATCGCGGATCGCCGCCGGATTCATGGGCATAGGTCGACTCGGGCATCAGGCCGCGAAAGGTGTGATAAAAGAGCGCGCGGGTGGGGTCGGAAAAGGCCCCTTTCATCTCGTTGAGCACCACTCCCTTAAACTGAAGAGTGTCGGTCTCGGTCTCGAGATGATAATGCCAGCCTTCCTGTTCAAAGGTGGATTGGAGCAGCAGGGGATGGAAGACCACATCGCAATACACATCCATGATGTTGAAATATTCTTTGAGATTGCGAGTCGCAAAGGGATACCAGGTGGTATCAGCCCCGGTCATGGCATTGAGGAAGGTCATCAGCCCCCCCTTATTGATCTCTCCGAAGACATCCTTGACCGGATATTTTTTTGATCCCATCAGCACCGAATGCTCGAGGATATGGGCGACCCCGGTGGAGTCCTCCGGGACGGTCATGAACGAGACGCAAAAGGTCTTGTTGGGATCCTGGTTTTTTATGGCCACCGCCTGGCAGCCGAGTACGGCGTGGGTAAACAGCAGGACGGTGGAATTAATCTCAGGAATCAGTTCCTGACGTTCAAGCACAAATCCGTGATACGTAGAGCCGATGGTAAAATCGTTCATAGGGGTCCGTTGTCAGAAAGTTTTATGGGAATCGAGAAGAATGGTCACCGGGCCTGAGTTTATCAAGGAAACCTCCATCATTGCCTGAAAAACCCCGGCCTGGGTGGGGATGCCGCGTTGCCGGCAGGCGGCGATAAAATGGTCGTAAAGCTGTTTGGCCAGCTCCGGCGGAGCCGATGCGGTCCAGGAGGGACGACGACCTTTGCGACAATCACCGTGAAGGGTGAATTGGGAGACGACCAGGAGTTCGCCGTTGGTTTCCAGCACCGAGCGGTTCATAAACCCCTGGTGATCGTCAAAAATGCGCAGATGCTGGATTTTTTCCACCATCCAGACCAGGTCCTTTTCGGTATCGTCGCGGTGGATGGACAGGAGGACAACCAGCCCGGCACCGATCGCCCCGGTCACGGTGGTGTCCACCTCGACCCGGGCCCGGCTGACCCGTTGAATGACTGCTCTCATTGGTAATGGCCGCTTCTGAAAAAATTAGACGATGGCATGAAAGAGTACGTATCCATGGGCTGCGGTTACACGCCGGCAGCTGCAGCTGGCTGCAAGGTGCCGGTGAGATATTGGACGATGGCAATGGCGGCAAGCGTGGCGGTTTCGCCGCGGAGGATCTTGGAGCCCAGGGAAAAGGTGGTGAACCCCCATCGGTGCAGCCATTGGAGATCCTCGTCATGCAAGCCGCCCTCCGGGCCAAGGAACAGACAGATGGTACCCGGTTGCTGGACGAAAACGGTCGGCAGTCCGGTCTCGGTTTCCAGCTCCCAGGCGGCCAGACGATGGCTGCAATCGGAGAAATCGACATGGTCAAGCGCCTGGACAGGTTCAATGACCATTGGGACCGTGCGCCGGCATTGCTTGCAGGCCTCGATCATGATCCGCTGCCAGCGCTGTTCCTGATGTTCCCGGTCGCCGTGATTCTCGCAATACTTCGATATCACGGGCAGAAAGGTGGTAACCCCGAGTTCAGTGGCCTTCTGGATCAATAAGTCCATCTTTTTCCCCTTGAGCAGACATTGGGCCACGGTGAGGGATGAGGTCGAGGCATCGGCATGCTGATGGACCGCGGTAATGGCGGCGGTAACCAGATTTTTGGTGGTGGTGACCAGTACGCTGGTATACACGGTGCCCGTGCCGTCAAAAAACTCCACGTTTTGCCCCGGCTTGAGGCGGAGTACCGAGCTGATATGGCGCGCCTCGGGCCCGGTGAGTTGGATCTGGTCGGCCTGAATGGCGGTATGGGGCAGATAAAAGCGTCGCATCGGTCCTATGTAGCATAAAAAGCGAATGCATACCATTCCCCAGTTGCGCTGCGTGGAAAATTCGGTTCAGGCGGGCAGAGTTGCACCCGCGGCAGCGGTTGGTTCGGTTCGTCGATAGGTACAAACCGTCACCGGGGGGACGGTGGTCAACACACGCCGTTCGATCAGGAGAAACGGCAGTTCGGAAAAGTCGGGAAACCAGGCATCGCCCGGGTATTCCCGGTCGATCATGGTGAGGATCAGGGTTCGGGCTAAAGGCAGAGCCAGGCGATACAATTGTTCGCCACCGATCACAAAGACCTTTTCAGCCTCCTGACATTG
>CAIMMA010000160.1 GCA_903842475.1 uncultured bacterium | reverse complement strand
TCTCAGGCGTTGCCGGGTACAAGGAACGTCCGCAAACCCTTGCGCCATCATCGGATTGAAACATGAAGTCTGCACTACCAAAGCTGTTGACCCGTAAATACCTGGTAGGTTTGGTGGCTACCGTGGTGCTGTATGCGCTTGTCGGCTTCGTGGCGGCGCCGCTGGTCCTTCGTTGGTATCTGCCCCGATACCTCCAGCAGAATCTGCCTTGCCAGGCCGGGATCGACAGGATGTATGTCAACCCGTTTTTGCTCACCCTTGAAGTCGACGGATTTTTTCTGAATCAGGCAGATGGGGTGCCGCTGGTGGCTATTGAACGATTCTTTGTCGACTTGGAGATGAGCAGTCTGCTGCATTGGGCGGTGGTGCTGCAAAAACTGGAGGTCGACAAGCCCGCTCTCCATGTCGCGCTTGCCGCCGACGGATCCTTCAATTTCGCCAAACTGGTGCCGGCCGCGCCGCAAACAGCGAATGCGCCCGTTGCCGCAACCGAACTTTTTCCGGTCATCCTTCGCAGCGCCACTATCAAGGCAGGGCGGATTGCGGTTGCCGACCAGCGGCACGCCACGCCCGCGGAGGTGAGCTTGCAGGAGATACATCTTGATTTGATCGATGTGTCCACCCGTAAGGATCAAAACGGAACCTGCCGCCTTGCCGCCGCCACGGCGGCCGGCGAGTCCATCCGGTGGGAAGGTGCCGTCGCGCTGTCCCCATTTCGCTCAAAAGGCACGCTCAGTCTCAACGCTCTCCGGGTAGCGAGCCTGTGGCAATTTTTCAGAGAGACTACCAACCTGGAGCAGCCAACGGGTCAGATCGATCTCACCACCGAATACCGCTTGGATGC
This sequence comes from uncultured bacterium, assembly GCA_903842475.1. Lineage (GTDB taxonomy): Bacteria > Desulfobacterota > Desulfobulbia > Desulfobulbales > Desulfobulbaceae > Desulfobulbus. The sequence goes on along the minus strand of CAIMMA010000160.1, from coordinate 5,546 downwards.
CGAGCATACGCCCGTGCAGCTGACGCTTGAAGGGCTGCGCTTCTCCGCTGCAGACCTCGCGCTCAAGCTGAGCAGCGCGGAAAAAGTCTTTTTTCATTTGAAAAAAATGGTATTGGAGGTGCCTCGCTTCGATCTGTCGACCAGGGACCTCCATGTGGCTCGCCTGTTTTTCGAGGAAGGTGGTGTCGATGCCCGCATCAACGATTCCGGCGAGATGAATTTCCAACAGATCCTCCGGGCCGCACCACCGGAAAAACATCCGGACAAAGAAAAACCCTCTCCGGTCGCGTCGTCCGTTCCGTCCAGCCCCGCCCCGGAGCCTCAGGGGGCCGCTCCTCCGGCAATCGTTCCTTCCTTCAGGGTACAAGCCGATGCCATTGAGGTTACAAACTTGGCAATGGATCTGGACGACCGAAGCCGAAAAGTACCGGTTAAAGCGGCGATTGCCGGCATGGATCTGCATCTCCAGGCCAATTTGGCAATGGGCGCCGATACCGGCCAGATGGTGTTGCGCGAGATAGCCGGTGAGCTGCGGGGCATAAAGATCCACAGCCCCCAGCCACAGGAGCCGTTGTTCGCCGCAGAGCAGCTGACCGTGGTAGGCGGCCTCTGCGATCTGGGCGCCCATGCGATAACCTTTGCCCGTATCGGCGTCAATAAAGGGCGCCTTGATGCCGGTCGCGATGCGGCGGGAGCCCTCAACTGGCAGCAGCTCTTCCTGGCCAAAGAGGCTGCCGGGCAATCCCCAAAAAACAAGCCTGCAGCCGGTGGCGGGCCTGCCTGGAAATTTTTAGTCAAATCTTTTGAAGTCGGCGGGTTTGAAGCAAATTTTTCGGATCTGACGACGCCATCGGCTCAACCTTTGCTTAGCCTGCGGGAGGTTAAGGCCCGGTTGACCGAGGTCGATGGCCGTTCGCCCATGGGCTTTGCCGTTGGTTTTCAGGTGGAGCAGGGCGGGCGTGCGACCATGAGCGGCACCCTGCATCCCACCATTCCCGCGGTGGAAGCCGAGCTGGATGTGTCCGGTGTGGTCCTGACCGCTTTGCAGCCTTATCTCGATCCGTACCTCACCCTGCAGCTGCAGTCCGCTGCCATCGCCGCCCAGGGCCGCTTGCGCTATGGCATCCCGGGGGATGCGCAGCAAGGTGGGTATGAGGGCAATTTCAGCCTGAATACACTCAGGTTTGTCGAAGCCGAGTCTCCCCGGAAAACGTATCTGGGATGGGATGCCGTCCATGTACCCAAATTGAAACTGACGCTTCAGCCCAACCGACTGGACGCTCAGGAAATCAAGATTTCCAAGCCGGTCGGGGAGTTTATCATCGGGGAAGACAACACCTTGCATCTCCTCAAGGTCTTGAAAAAAAGAGCGCCCGAGAAAAAGTCGTCGTTGCCCCCCAAAGCGGCAATGAATAAAGGTGGACAGCAAAAAGAAACGGATTCCTTTCCCTATCATATTGGCAAGGTGCGGGTGGAAAAGGGCAATGTGGTCTTTGCCGACTTGAGTCTGCGGCCAAGATTTATGACCAGCATCCACGACCTTCAGGGCACGGTCACCGGCGTCTCCTCAGCCAGGGACGCGCAGTCCCAAGTGCAGCTGGACGGGCGGGTCGATCGCTACGGGACTGTAAAAATACGCGGTGTGATGCGGCCCAACGATTTCGGGCGCGCCTCCGATATCGAGATGGTTTTCCGCAATCTGGAAATGAAAAACCTCTCGCCCTATTCAGGCAAATTTGCCGGCCGTCTGATTCAATCCGGCAAGGTTTCCGCGGATCTGAAGTATACGCTGCACGACTATAAGATGGTGGGCGATAATAAAATTGTGATCGATAATCTGGCCCTGGGGGATCAGGTCGACCATCCCGGTTCGACCAATATGCCCCTGGATCTGGCGATTGCGTTGTTACAGGATTCGAGCGGCCGGATTGATATCGGTCTTCCCGTGTCCGGCGATTTGAATGATCCGCAGTTCCGTATCGGGCCGCTTGTCTGGCAAATGTTTACCAATCTGATCACCACTGCGGTGACCTCCCCGTTTCGGGCCCTGGGCAGTCTGCTTGGCGGGGAGTCGGACCAATTCAAGGCCCTGGAATTCGACCCCGGGAAAGCCGAGCTTGCACCTCCGGAAAGGGAGAAGCTGCTGCAACTGGCGGAAGCGCTCAAGAGCCGGCCACAGCTGAAACTGGTTCTCCAGGGACGGTACAGTCCTGCAATTGACGGCCTCGAATTCAAAGCGCGCAGTGTCGGCAGCATGGTCGCTGCCCGGCTTGGCGAAAAGCTTGGCCCGCACGAGCTCCCCGGGCCGATCGACTTCACCGACTCCGGCACTCGGAGCGCCTTGGAAAAACTGTATAAGGAACGTTTCGGCAAAGAATCGCTGCTCGAACTTGAACAAGGAATCGCTGCCGGGACGGTGACGCCTCGGCCACCCGTACCGCAGCGGCAAAAAAAAGGCGAGGACGCCGGCATGGTGGCCAAGATGCTCGATGGCATGCAGCTCTACAAGCTGATTCCAGGGGGGAAAAGCCCTGAGCAGGGTAGGCTCTGGTCGGCGGAATTGTACGCCCGGCTTGTTGACAGTGAACCGATCGCCGACCAGAGCTTGCTGCAGCTTGCCGAACAGCGGGCGCAGTCGATTGCCGCCAATCTGGAAAGCGATGCGAAAATACCAAAAGATCGTGTGGGAATGAAAGCTCCTGAACCGTTCTCCGGCAATGAACCTCCAGCGGTTACGCTCTCCCTGGATGTCCTGTGATCGTTGGCTCTTTGGGGGCAGGCGCGCGGATTTTGTCCATCATTGTTGCAGGCTTGCCGGAATCGATCCAGCGTGTCGGTGACAGTCAGTCATTCATGCAGCATCAGCTGCTTTAATAACCCCCTTAGCGGGAAGGAACGTACCATGAAACTCTGGGTAACCCCAAATGGCGACCGTTGGCTCTGTGATGAATGTTTGCCTGAATTTGCAGAACAGATGCGCACCGAAGAGTGGCGGGCCGCCTTCGAAGAATGGGATCAAACCCTGCGCTGCTCCCATTGTAAACACTGTGATGTGGAAATTCCTGATTGAGGTTGAAGCCGCTCGTCGGGTTTCCCCCCTCTGCCCGTGGACAGGGGCGTGCTCGAGAAACGGTCGGTTTTTCCCGCATGGGCGAGGGGGCTGTGCGCACCGCTTGCACCGCTGAACAGCGGAGCAGGCTTGGTTGTTGCCCAAATTCCTGCTCGAGTTTTTTTCGTGCTGCGCAAGGTTCCTCGATTGCCACAATGTGGCTTGGTCGATGTTCTGCATAAAATATAGTTATTCCGAACTGTTGCGAAATCGTAATGCAGGTGGTAGATACAATCCGGTGGCCGTGCATGGCCCCAACCTGCAAGGCCTGGCCATCGAGTCGGTCCATTGGCCCAATCGAAACGCAACAAGAACCGCAACAATCAACTTCAAGGAGCAAGGTATGACAAATAACGTCGTGATTACGGTTTCATGCGGCACTGATAATCCTAATCGCGCCACCCGGGCGATTCATCTGGCAACCGTTGCCCATCGGGAAGGGAAAAACGTCACCCTTTTTCTGCTCGATGAAGCCATCTACCTCGCCAAGAAGGGGTTGCTGGATAATCTTCGGTCCGCCACCGGGGACGTGGCCGACGATCTCATGACCTATCTGCAGGCAAACGAGGTGCCGGTGCTGGCCTGTACGCCATGCGCCAAGGCCCGCGGGGTCGCGGCGGCTGATCTGATTGACGGCGCCAGGATGGGTACGGCTGTTGAATTGATCCATCTTGCTTGCGACGCAACGGTCATTAGTCTATAATTTTCAGCAAGCGAGCGGTATCATCCCGTTGAGCACCTAAGGAGAAAGAACATGAAAATAGCAGTCCCAACCATTGGTGATCAGGTTGATCAGCATTTTGGTCATTGTGAGAAGTATTCGATTTTTACCGTTGAGGAAATCACTATTACGGCAGAGAACTTTATGGCCTCACCTGCAGGATGCGGCTGCAAATCCAACATGGCAAGTAAACTTGCTCAGGATGGCGTGAAGGTGCTGATCGCCGGAGGAATTGGTAATGGAGCGGTTAATGTCCTGGCGGATAACGGCATCAAAACCATAAAAGGTGCCGCTGGAACGGCCAGAAATGCCGTGGAGCAATTTTTGCGGGGTGAACTCCTGGACAGCGGCGATATCTGCCATACCCATGGTCCTGATCATCTCTGCCAGCACTGACCGCAGAGGGCTGCACTTCGGTCGGTTCTCAAGCGTCATTTTTTAATCAAACGTGATCCTGCAACTCAAGGGAGGAGAAATCCAATGCATACGTACAGCAGAAAAGCCATGGCGTCTCTTCTTCTCGCTTTGTTCTCTGTTATTGTATCGGGAACGGGTGTCCATGCCTATGATTGCCCAGCAGGGGGACAGAAAGAGCCGGGTTTGATGACCGCGGATATGGCGCTCGCCAGACCGGCAGGTGCGGTGGCCACGATCGCCGGATTGGCTATTTTTGTGGTTTCCTCGCCTTTTTCAGCACTTGGCGGCAATAGCCGGGAGGCCTGGGAGAGTTTGGTCGTTTCGCCGGCGGATTACACGTTTAAACGTCCGCTGGGGCATTTCGACTGCGAACAGCCCCCGCGGGAAAAACAGAAATAATTCGCACCATAGCCACGGCTCCTGCTTGCACCTTGGGACACTGCTGCCCTCGGCATGTCGGTCGATGCAGGTGTTCTTTTGAAAAATGGAGAGGCTGGTCGGTGCGGTAAGGTACAAGGCCGGCCTTATTGTCCGGTATCAACAGCCAACGGGTACACGGGGTGAAAACCATGAAGAAAACAACCATAAGGCTGCTGTTGGGCGCGGGATGGGTGCTGCTGTTAGCCGGTTCGCCGGCGAAGGCGATCGATCTCTACGGTTTCGGCAGCTATTGGGACAAGGGAGATGCCGAGGGCCAGTGGGGTTATGGCCTCGGGCTGAGCGTGCCGTTGTTCACCGATCATGTCAGGCTCGACGGTAGGGTCTATTTCTATGATGACAGCACCTTGAGCGGTAATGACGAACTCACCCTGATTCCTTTCGATCTGGGGGTGCAAGTGCATCTGCTGCCTGACGCGACGTTCAACCCCTATGCCTTGGCCGGCGTGTCTTATGTCTACGCCGATGCCGATCGGCGCGATGTGGATTCGAGCCTTGGCGGCTATCTCGGCGGCGGACTCGAGTGGTCGCCATTGACAATGATCAAGTTGTACGGCGAATTGGTGTATCGCTTCCAGGAATTGGATGGAGGGCGGGCCGGCGATCTCGATCTGGACGGATTTTCCGGTAATGCCGGGGTGAAACTTACTTTCTGAGGTTACGCCGACCTTCCCGTTTTTCCTGTGCCGATCGCTCTTCGCAGCGTCCGGATCCCTCGTTTTCGCACTCGCCGACCATCCGTCTTTCCCTGCCCGCGACCTTTCAGCCGCGGGTCTTGCCCTGGTCTTCCCCGGCCCCTGTTTTTGGCTGCAGGCTGCTGCCGAAAGCGCTGCGGAGTAACTGTTTCACGGCGCTGCGGTC
>CAIMMA010000159.1 GCA_903842475.1 uncultured bacterium | reverse complement strand
GTCGCCACCTGGTCCCATTGCGAGGGGGCATTGTCAAAGCCCCGCTGAAAGACCGTCTTGAAGCCGCGATACATGCCGGCGATGTTGCCGCTATTGATGATCATGATTGCATTCTCCTATATAGTGCCCGACAGAAAACCGCATTTTTTGACAAAAGTCCTGCCGGCGCGGCCATCGTTAATGCGGAGGGGGTTGCTTCCCTACATCATTTTTTTCTTTAACTGCCACAGATGCGAGAATGGTTCCCATGTTTGACCTTTGGTGGGCAGAGTACTCCCGTCGTCTTTGCAGTCGGGGTAGCCTGCTTTACTCAGGCGGCTTTCTTGTATGGCCCGCGTTTTCTTTGGGCCGCCTCGTGTTCCTGCTGACGCAACACCGCCCCCAGGCGCTGTATGTTTCGTGCCACCACCGCCATGGCAATGTAGCGCTTGAAACCATTGATGCCGTGATCGGGACATTTATCCAGTCCGTGGACTTCCAGTGCGTTGATGGCCGATTCCACCGCCGAGTGTTGTTTGCGCAGTTCGACAAATTCAGCTTCACTTTCCCGCGCCTGGTCGGCTTGCGAAAGTCTGCCCTTCTTGGGCAGAACCACGCACTCCAGCCGCGATTTCAGTGCTTCCTGATTGCCGGGGCTGTGAAAGCCCTTGTCCATGCTCACTGCCCGTAACGTCGGGAATCTCTCCCTGGTCTCGTCCACCATGCTAATGGCCACCTGGTCATCGGTCCTCTTTTCCATCACTTGGTGATGCAGAATGAAGCGGTCTCGGTCTTCCATCACACAGACCCGCAGCCCCAACTCCACCGGAACGCCGGCCTTGCCTTTGCTGATCCATTCGGTATGCGGTTGAAAGAGTGAAAATACCTTCTCCTCGTGAGGAATACGTTCGCCCTGGAGCACCCGCCGGTCAATCTGGTCGATCTGTCGATGGGCATGTTGGATAAAGTCGTTCAATTCGCAGAGCCGGACCGCGAAGACAGGATCCTGCGGGCTGATCTGCTGACGGGTTTGTTCGGCCAACGCCAGGTGCCCTTTCGCCAGATCCAGGTAGTCGCGATGGGCCTCTTGAATCTCCAGCACTTTCTGTTGCTGCTTGCTCTCGTCCTTAGATGTGGAGTGCTTGAGTCGCTGTACCTTGCGGTACTGCTTTTTGAATAGCCGCTGGAGGTATTTGTGTTGCCGCCATCCTGGCAGGTTGTACGCTCCGGCCAGGATCGCGCAAATCTCGATTACCTTACGGATCGCGTCCAGCAGCAGGTTTATGTCGGTGGGGAAGTGAACATCTGTCTCCACCACAAAGGAGTCACAACGGCCGACGGCGCCCTCTGCAGGATTTTTTTTTAATGCTTGGTGTCCCGCACGGACTACTTCTTGGTTGATCCGGTCCAGAATCTCCGGCGTGAACAGCCGCAGATTATCCTTGAGGGTCTGGAGATTGTAATACTTCACGTCCGTCCAGTCGCTGTGGCCGAGCATTTGCCGAAGGGTCTTATGTTCGTTGGCCAACTCTTGGATGCGGTCATAGTCGGCATTGAGTCCCAACCTGAGCACCCCCAGCACCAGAATCTGCCATTGCGTCATGCCCGGACGACCGTTATTGGGGTCGGCCTTGACGGTCTTCCCCTCGACTTGACGTTCAGGCAACACCTCTTCGAGGATGGCAAATATCGTCCCGCGCAGTTCAGGGGTAGTGTAGATGTGCTGGAGTCCGCGCAGGAGCTGCGGAATATCATCGCGGGATTTGAGGTCCAGCTTTATGGTGCCGATAGCCAGTTCACCCAACTGCATCTGAGGTTCGATTACTTTACGCATGAGCTTTCAGCCGACGAAGATTTTGCGATGGAGGTTGTTTTATCCGTCCAGAGGTCCTCTCGACGAAGTTTCAGTAGAATAATATACCTTAATAATCAACATGTTACATAAATATTCCACTGCCATCGTTATCCCCCCTCTCGCTTTCTTCATTTGTGGGTCATGATGACAACGCTTTGATTTGTGGTAGTTTTTAGGTTTTAATCCAGGCACTAATTATGGTAGGTGCGGCTCACTCCCTCTTTGCGTGTATTGGAATTGTCCTGCGGAAAAACATCTACATCCAGAGGCACGAGCCCAGGGGCCACCGGGCTCACCTTGACCTTGAGCTGCT
>CAIMMA010000158.1 GCA_903842475.1 uncultured bacterium | reverse complement strand
CTCGATTTCGAATAAGCCCTTTTGGGTTTCGACGGTGGCGACGATATCGCCCCGTTTGACGCGGGTCCCCGGGGACACCAGCCATTCCACCAGCTTGCCGGTTTCCATGTCGGCGCCCAGGCTGGGCATGCGGAATTCACCCATGGCTGGTCACCATCCTTTTGGCCGTGGCTACAATCGTCTCGACCCGCGGCAGGGCCGCCTCTTCCATGTGCCGGGCATAGGGTATGGGGACCTCGGCGCTGCAGATGCGCTCCACCGGCAGGTCGAGGTCGTAGAACCCCTGCTCCATGATCCGGGCGGAGATTTCGGCGGAGAGGCTGCCGCTGCGCCATCCTTCGTCGACAATTAACGCCCGGTGCGTCTTGGTGATCGAGGCCAGGTAGGTGGCGTCGTCCAGGGGTCGGAGGCTGCGCAGGTCGATGACCTCGGCTTCGATTCCTTCCCTGGCCAGGATCTCGGCGGCCTCCAAACATTTGAACAGGCTGGCGCTGTAGGTGATCAGGGTGATGTCGCGCCCCGGCCGCCGGATTTTGGCGCGGTCGATCTCCACCGGTCCCGCATCTTCCGGGAGCATCCCTTCCATGTTGTAGAGGGTGTTGTTTTCAAAAATCAGCACCGGGTCCGGGTCCTGGAGCGCGGTCCAGAGCATGCCGCGGGCATCGTCCACCATGGCCGGCGACAGGACGCGGAGGCCGGGGATATGGGCGTACCAGCCCTCCAGGCTGTGGGCGTGCTGGGCGGCTAATTGCTTGCCGGCGCCGGTCGCCATGCGGATGACCAGCGGCACGTTGAACAGACCGCCCGACATATGGAGCAGGGTGGCGGCGGTGTTGAGAATCTGATCCAGGGCCAGCAGGCTGAAGTTGACCGTCATCACCTCGACGATCGGCCGCATCCCCCCCAGGGCCGCTCCGATCCCGGCGCCGACAAAGCCCGATTCGGCCAGCGGCGTGTCGCGGATCCGTTCCGGGCCGAACTCGGCCAGCAACCCTTTGCTGACCGCATAGCAGCCGCCGTAATGGCCGACGTCCTCGCCCATGAGGAACACCCGCTCGTCCAGGAGCATGGCCTCGCGGATCGCCTCTTTGACCGCCTCGCGGTAGGTGATGGTTTTCATGGCCGTCTGCGTGCTCATGCTGCCCTCCTTTCCGAAGTGACGAAACGAGTCAGGTCGGCAACCGGCTCCCAGGTGCCGGCCTCGGCAAAGGCCACCGAGGCTTCCACTTCAGCAGCCACCTCCCGCTCCAGATCGGCCATCTCCTGGTCATCGAGCAGTCCGGCCTCCCGCAGGCGACCGGCCAGCAGTTCGATCGGGTCGCGCTGCTTCCACGCTTCAACCTCTTCCTTGGTGCGATAGAGTTCGGTGTCGAACATCGAATGGGGCCGGAACCGGTAGGTGCGGCATTCGAGCAGATACGGGCCATTGCCCTCGCGGATATGTGCCGCGGCGTTGCGGGCCGCCGCTTCCACGGCGATGACATCCATGCCGTCCACCCAGGCCGAGGCCATGGCGTAGTTGGCGCCCTTGGCGGCAATATCCTGGTTGGCCTCGGTGTAGCTGAGTGCCGTGCCCATGGCGTAGAGGTTGTTTTCGCAGAGAAAGAGCACCGGTAGCCGCCAGAGCGAGGCCAGATTAAGGGCTTCGTGGAAATCGCCCTCGGCCACGGCGCCGTCACCGAAGAAGCAGGCGGTGACCCGGTTGCGGCCCTGCATCTTGTCGGCCAGCGCCAGGCCGACCGCCAGCGGCAAACCGCCGGCGACAATGGCGTTGCCGCCGTAGAAACGGGTGGCGGCGTCAAAGAGATGCATCGACCCGCCGCGGCCGCGGCTGCATCCCTCCTGCTTGCCGTACATCTCGGCCATGATGCTGGCAGCACTCATGCCCCGCGCCAGGGCCTGGCCGTGTTCGCGGTAGGTGGCGACCACCGCGTCCTCGGGGGTGAGGGCGGCCATCACCCCGACCGCCACCGCCTCCTCGCCGATATAGAGATGGAGGAAGCCGCGGATCTTGGTGGCGCTGTAGAGTTCGGCCGATTTCTCCTCGAAGCGGCGGATCAGGAGCATCTGCCGCAGTTGGCGGAGGGCGTGGGGTTTTTCGATAGTTGTCTGCATTACGATGCACTCTCTTCCAGGGTGGAGGTGTCGCCGATGGGCAGTCCAAGTTCGTGGGCCTTGAGCAGGCGGCGCCTGTTTTTGCCGCTGCGGGTTTTGGGCAGGTTGGCGATAAATTCCAATTCCTTGGGGGCCACGGCCGAACCCAGCCTGATCCGGCCGAAGCCGATCAGCTCCGCGTGCAGTTCCTCGCTGGCTTTGATGCCGGGCTTAAGCACCACAAAGGCCTTGACGATTTCGCCGATGGTGGCCTCGGGCTTGCCGATCACGCCCGCCTCGGCCACCGCCGGGTGCTCCATCAAACTGCTTTCCACCTCAAACGGCCCGACCATGTGACCGGCGGTTTTGATGATGTCGTCGGCTCGGCCGATGAACCAGTAATAGCCGTCCACATCGCGCCTGGCGAGATCGCCGGTGAGGTACCAGTCGCCGACAAAGCATTTGCGGTAGCGCTCGTCCTCGTGGAGATACCCGCGGAACAGGGACGGCCAGCCGGTGCGCAGGGCCAGTTCGCCCTCAATTTCGGGACCTTCTATCCGCACCTCGTCCGCTCCGGTCCGGGTGACGATGGCGGCCTCCACCCCCGGCAGGGGGCGGCCCATTGAACCGGGGCGGATCTCCAGGGCCGCGTAGTTGGCGATCATGATG
>CAIMMA010000157.1 GCA_903842475.1 uncultured bacterium | reverse complement strand
CCCTTGAGCGTCACCTGAAGCGTATGCCATTCGTTTGTGGCACACTTCGGCACAGGATATTCTTTGAGAACTTCGTTCTTGTTATCGCCCTTTTTGCAGGTCACAATAAATTTGCCCGGCGTGCCCGGCTCGATCTTGATTCCATAGCCCTTCTGCCATGCGTAGGCCGCACGGAACTGGAAGGTGGCGCTTCCCTCCAGTATCCTAAACTTAGTCTCGAAAGAGTAATCCTTCAAGCCCTGCAGATTCGCAGGGATGGTTTTCGGCCGTTCCTTGCGAGCGCCAATCCACTGAGCCCCGCCCCAGTCTTCCGCTTTCATTAAACCGGTTTCGAAAAATTGCGGCAGAGACGAATAGGTTTTCCCAGCACTATCAAACCCGGTCACTTTCCAAAAGTAACGCGTGGCGGAGGCGAGCGGCTTCCCGGCATAGATCGCCGACAATGTATCGGCCCCTGCTTGCTTTCCCGAGTCCCATAGGTCCGCCTGGCCGAGTGATAGTTTCTCCAAGGATGAAGCAACTTGTATGCTGAATGCGCTTTGCCGAAAAGCACGGGGAGTGTCTGCTCCCGCTGCATACCGCCAAGAAAACCTGGGCGCAGCCTCTTCGACTCCCATCGGCTGACACACGCCCTCGGTCCGCATATCGGTGATGGCTATCGGAGCAGAAACAGCGAGCGTTGGCATTTTCGATTCGACAGCCTGCAACTCAGGCAACGGTGCGAGGAGCAGGACAGCGAAGAATGAGGGGATGTGTTTCATTATTTGAGCTCCTTCAGTTCGGGATACCACTTCAGAATATTCGCTTGCTCGTCAGTTGGCAATTCCGTGAACGGCTTGGGTTTGTCCTGCGGGCGTGATTTTTTCTGATTGATCAGATCCATCAGATCCCAATGCATATCGACCACATTGCCAGCAGGTTCTACGTAGGGCTGGTTGTACCGGGTGTAATCCATGACATGCAGCGGCCCGTTCTCTTTCCAGTTCCGCATCGTCGCAAAGCGGAAATCCTTATTGAAATACCAGCGGATTTCCATCTCCGGACAGAACAGGTCAGTACGATGATGGTAATTCGGATTAATCTTCTTCGCTTCTTCCAGGCTGGGCATCATTCCGTTACCCCGCTCCACGAACGTCAGATTAATCCTACTGTTGTCCTGGTTATGCGCGCGCCACAGTTCACCGAACTCGCCCAGCGTCAACATCTGGACATCCGGATATTTTGCCCGGATCTCCTTGAGCCAATTGGGAAGATATTGCGGATGAAGCCAAGCAAAAATGCACAACTCCCAGATATCTGGCAGATACCCATACCCGTTGCGCGCAACGGCCTGATCGTTGAAATGAACATCGGTCACGTGCATCATTTCCTTTGTTCCGTAGTCCATTCCCAAACCGTATCCGCCATTAGTTTCAAGCGGGCCAATGCCATCGCGACTTCCACCCCCGTTGTTGCGGGCGGCAAAAAAGTCAACCGACCAGCCGTCAATATTCACCACATCCAGAAAATCAGAATCAGTCCGTGTACCCTGGGCAGGTTTCAGGTAATGAGCCCTGCTCGGATAATACGGATAGATAATGCCGCCATCTCCACCCTGCCCGTCAACATTGAACTGGCTCCAGATCTGGCCCTGGACAACGTGGATACCCTCGTTCTCAACCAAGAACTTCATGATCTCGACCGACATAATCCCGGCCAGGACCGACTGCGGCCGATACCCGTCTCCAACCATTTTTGAAACAAGTTCCAGTCCATCATGCAAATCCTTTTTGGACTGCTCGACCGTATTAAACTTGTCCTCAAAATATACCCCCGGCCAGAAGGTGATCTCGTCCCCGTACTGCGTATGGAATTGCGCCATCAGTTTGCGCAGTTCGACATAATTGGGAGCCTGATCAACCAACGCATGCCAGGACCAGCCCCACGTCATCCGCGCGCCGGGAAAGGACTCGGCAAGAGTCTTGCGCATCTTCAAAGCAATCTCCGGTGTATGACGCGCACGCTCTTCCATCCAGGTGCCATGCGACCGGGTCCGTGTGTTTTCCCAGGGCTGAACACGCACGCCTGTCATGAAATTGATGTAGCGGCCCTTGAGCGGCTCCTTGGAAAACTTCGGCGGCGGACTTGCGTAGGTCTTTGCAGGAACGAACGGCCTGTCGAACATATCAACTTCGGAATACTTCAAGCGGCCTTCCGCAGGCGCTTTGGCGACAATCGTCTTGATATCCTGAATGAATTGGCCAATCGATTTGGGCGCAGTTGAAAGCTCTCCTATCCGCTTGCCTTCCGCATTAGCGATGATCACAGCATGCGCATTCGGAATATTGAATTCTTCAATGATCCGGGACTTCGTCCAGCGCTCCTCTTTTGACTCGGATCGCGCCTCAAGAACCCGTGCGCAGACCAGGTTGGCCGCGGCATACTCCATGAACGCCTGTGATGTGCAGACCCCATTCGTGAAGGCCTGGCAGTCTTTGCAGACGTCGGTGTTGCCGATAAAGACAAACATGGGTTTATTGGTTCGCTTGGCCTCCTGCTTCGCCGCATCGAAGGGCTCGACCCACTTCAGCTCGACCGCAAAAGCATTCAGTCCAGTTAAGATCAATACAGTTGTCGCAAGAATTTTGATTTTCATAACGTTCATAAGCCTGCTGCTCCTCCCCACCAGATTTGGACTTTGCCTGCTTTTTCTTTTTCGCCTTCCCCTGCGGCCCAGACTGAAACCGCGGTCTGAGCCAGCAACCCTATCGCCACCAGCAGTGCACGCACATTCGTTATTTCTGTCATGGCTGTCATCGGCTTGCCTTTCTTAACTGTGATCGCCGCATGGATG
>CAIMMA010000156.1 GCA_903842475.1 uncultured bacterium | reverse complement strand
CCCATTCCGAACACGGAAGTTAAGCTCTTCAGCGCCGATGGTACTGCATGGGAGACTATGTGGGAGAGTAGGTCGCCGCCGGTTTATACCTAAGCCTCATCAATCACTCGATTGATGAGGCTTTTTTTTTGGCCGCACCATCCGTAACTTTTACGGGCAGATAGGATTGAAAGCCCGAATCTGTCTCTCCATCGCAAGATGGTTGATGATAATATGATGTTGGCAAAAAGCTTTGCGGTAAGGTATCTATTCATTGTCGCATTTTGCTCTATTGGCTGAAAATGGAAAGCCTGTTCAGCTCCTGAATCATTGGGCTGCACCGATAATAATCGATTTCTAAAACCAAAAAATACTTACCTGGCCTGATAGGCGGTATAGAGAAGGATGCCCTTGCAATTATGCGCCACATTTCTGTAGACAATAAAGAACCTGATCAAAAAGGTCGGTTATATGTGGTTGCAACCCCTATCGGCAATCTTGGCGATCTCAGCCACAGGGCTATTGCCACCTTAACCACAGTTGATTTGATCGCCTGTGAAGATACGCGGCATACCAAAAATCTTTGTCGACATCTGCAGATCAACACTCCGTTGACCAGTTATTATCGCGAAAAAGAGCAAGAAAAAGCAGGAAAACTCCTGCAGATGCTACTTTCCGGCAAAAACATAGCTTTGGTCTCTGATGCCGGGACACCAGCAGTTTCTGATCCAGGTGCTGTTCTGGTCAGTAAAGCAAGAGCCGCTGGTGTCGAAATCGTTGCGGTTGCTGGCCCCTCTGCTCTTGCCGCCGCCTTATCCATCGCTGGGTTAACGCAGACGAGTTTTTTCTTCGGGGGATTTCTTCCTGCAAATAAATCCGATCGCCGTAAAACTCTCCGGACACTTTCCAGTTTGCCATTTACGCTCATCTTTTATGAATCACCGCATCGTATCAGCGCCACATTGGCTGACATGCTTTCTTTTCTCGGCGATCGGCCAGTTCAGCTTTTTCGTGAATTGACCAAGATTCATGAAGAATGTCAAGAGGGTACAGTTTCTGGCCTCTATAACCAGATTATTAAGAACGGCATCAAAGGCGAACTGGTACTCATCATCCAAGGGGCAACTCCCCCCTCGACCGAGAAACCTGACAATCTTGAAGAACTGCTCTTCTGGTATAGAGATACACTGCACTCGACCTTGAAAGATGCTGTCCAAGCGATAGCTGAAGATCTCGATTTGCCTAGGTCCATGGTCTATAAAAAAGCTCTGTCGATCTGGCAGGATAGTGTGTGACCGCAATAGCGCCCAATCTCCATTTTTACCGATTGACTTTTTGCTAGGCTGTTCATTACTATTCAATAGATATTTGTCGATTATAATCAAAGGTCGGACCGTATTCTCAATAACTGAAGATTGTAAAACAGGCTGTCCCCCTGTCATCGCCATAGATTCCTGACCGGTTGTTCCGCGATGCTTTGGAGCGATACTGACCCTGGATGATCGTTCATTTCCGAAACGTACGCTCAAAAGTCCAACCCATATTTTCTTCAGGAAAGCAGCAATGGTCAATTATTTTTTCTTAGATAATAAAATGGTGAAGATGGCCAGCGGTGACAGTACCGTCAGCCCTAATATTTTCTGGATCGATTTGATAAATCCCACCGATGAGGAAAAGCATCAGGTTGAGCGGGATTTTCGAGTTGAACTCTTTACCAAACAGGAGAGTGAAGAAATTGAAAGCAGTTCGAAATACGTCGAGACCGAAGACGAGATAGGTATCAACCTTAATTTCCTCATTCAGGAGAATGACAATTTCATCAACGAGCCGGTATCTTTTATCATAAAAGATAAGATCCTGATAACCCAGCGTACCCATGAATTCAGATCGTTCTCCGAGACCTACCGTAAATTGCGGGCAATTAAGCCGGTCGATGGCGACGATATTTTTTTAACCATTCTCGAAACCCGTATCGACTTTGATGCTGACCTTATCGAGACAATCACGGATAGAATTTCCGCGATCAGCAAGCAGATGATCGGCGACAAGGAACCCAATAAAGAAATACTGCTGAAAATTACGGCTTTGCAGGAATCGACCATATCCATCCGCGAGAATATAGTTGAGAAACAGCGTATTCTCTCCTCCCTGCTCAAGAGTAAGATGTTTCCGAAAGAGGATTATGAAAATATGCGTATCATGATTAAGGATGTCGGTTCTCTCCTTGATCATACCTCGTTTAATTTCGAGCGCCTCGAGTTTCTCCAAAACACCTTTCTTGGCTTGGTTGACATGGAACAGAACCGGGTAATCAAAATTTTTACCGTGGTCACCGTGATCTTCATGCCTCCGACCCTCATCGCCAGCGCCTATGGTATGAATTTCAAATACATGCCTGAACTGGATCAGATCTGGGGGTATCCGTTTGCGATTTTGTTGATGTTCCTTTCCTCAGCCATGACCCTGCTTTTTTTCCGACGGAAAAAGTGGTTGTAATCATTTGGCTGAAGAACCTTCCCTTGGTTGCGAGAGGGTTTGGCCATCCTGGTATTGGAAATCCAACCCCTGCCCCTGTTCCCCCCTTTGAAGAGGCCCAATCTTGGCTCCCTTTCCTACTCGCGGTAGACTGAAACTCCTCTATCTCCTGGCGATCGCCGGGGTGGTTGGCTGGTTGCTGTTGCAAACCTTTCAACCCGCGCCGCATGATCCCAAGGCCCTATCCCGCCCAATTGAAGCTCGCGGTGATCTTGCCGGTGACGAAAAAAACACCATCGATATCTTTCGTAACGCTGCGCCTTCAGTGGTGTATATCACCAGCATCGCTGTACGGCGGAACCTGTTTAGCCTCAATGTCTATGAAATTCCCCAAGGGACGGGTTCCGGGTTTATCTGGGATACACAAGGCCGGATTGTCACCAATTACCATGTTATTTCCGACGCTAGTCGACTGGAGGTCACCCTGGCCGATCGCAGTTCCTGGAAAGCGGTGCTGGTGGGGGCGGCGCCTGATCGCGATATCGCAGTTCTGCAGATTTCCGCGCCTGTCGATAAACTCAGACCGCTGGCCATCGGCGAGTCCAAGAATCTGCTGGTAGGGCAAAAGGTGTTTGCCATCGGAAACCCGTTCGGCCTTGACCAGACACTGACCACCGGGGTGGTCAGTGCGCTTGGTCGTGAGATAACAGCGGTCACTGGACGGACCATCCGAGATGTCATTCAAACCGATGCGGCAATTAACCCCGGCAATTCCGGGGGACCGCTTTTGGATAGCGCCGGCAGGTTGATCGGGGTCAATACCGCGATCTACAGCCCCTCTGGAGCCAGTTCGGGGATAGGCTTTGCCGTGCCGGTGGGTGAGGTGAACCGGGTGGTTCCACAAATTATTAGTCGGGGAAAAGTTATTCGTCCGGGACTAGGGATCACGCTTGCCAACCGTCACCTGACCGAAGAGTTGGGTTTGGGCGGCGTGTTGGTGCTCAAGGTTCTCCCCGGATCTACCGCCGAAAAGGCTGGTTTGAGGGGGACGACCCAAGTACGCGATGGGTTGGTGGTGGGTGATGTTATTTTGGCGGTGAACAACAAGAAGGTAACCGATTACGATATGCTGCGCGATGAACTCGAGCGGTACGAGGTCGGTGAAACTGTTGTCCTCTCTGTGTTGCGCGACGCCGTCACCATTGATATCAAGGTTGCTCTAGAGGCGATGAACTAACCCCTACGTTAACGGGCCATTACAGCAGCGATGGTTTTTTCTTGCGGCCGTTGGCGGTCAAACGTCCGACGAGCCAACCGAACAGGAGGACAATGCTGCCTGCGAGAAACCATTTGATTGATTCATTTTTTTCGAGAACGGTGTTCTCAATTTGGGTGGCGGCAAGTTTGGCCTGTAATTCTTCGATCTGACGTTGGGCCTCACCCAGGGAGGTCTTCGCGTGCAGGATACTGTTGGGATCACCCGCCAGCGTCTGGTATTTATCGGCGATGGTGTTACGGTCGGCGGTGCAGGTAGCGAGTTCTTTGCGCAGGCGGCCATTTTCATCGGCCAGTTCCTTAAAACGTGCCGGGACATCAAGAGGAACTGTTTCGGTCCCCGCAGCTCCCTTAAGATTGCCAGGCGGCAAGAGGGGTGCATTGCTGAGAAAGCGACTACGCACCCACCCTTCGGTATTATTCTGCAACCGGATCAGCGACCATTCATTATCCCCCTGAACCAACTCAACCGACGTGCCCATCGGTACGTTGGCTACGGTTTTGGCGGTGTTGTTCTGGGACTGCCGGAGACTGACATCCAGGCTTGGTTTGATATATCTGGTCTCGGCCAGGACCGGAGAGACGGCCAGACAACCGAGTAGGATAAGAGAGATGGCGGTATATGTGGGGCGATGACAAGGAGGCAGCATGTTCATGGAAGAAAGGTTCCTGATAAACAAAGGATGGAAAAGATTAGGCCTGCAAAGGGGGGCTGTTGTCCTGTAACCTGCAGGAAACAGACCTTGGCCGGTATTTCCCGCAGGATGGACGGCATCTGGAAAACATCCTGCAAAAAAAGTTATTTTTTAATGCGGCAAACTACCACGGATCGTTTTTAATCGCCAGATTCCACTGAACAGGAATCAAAAATATTTTGTAGAAAGTTCAGACGGTGTGGAGTTTGTTTTTTCTGATCCGGGCTAGTTCCCGCATATTACGAGCCTTGTCGGATTCATCGACGATCTCCCGGCCGATGATTTCTTCGATGATATCCTCCATGCTGATAACGCCGGTGACGCTACCGTACTCGTCAACCACCACGAAGAGATGTTGGTAGCGTTCGAAGAAATCAATAAAAATCCGGTCCAGATGAGCAGTCTCAGGAACAAAGTGCACCGGTCGCATGATTTGTGACAGTTTAAGATTGTTTTGACCGATCGCAGCAGCCATCAACACATCCTGGCTCAGAACGATCCCCACCACATTGTCCAACTCGCCGTCGTAGACCGGCACCCTGCTGTGCATCCGCCATTTGCCTTCCATGCGTGCAGCTTCCTTGATGGTCAAGGTTTGGGAGGCGGAGAAGGTGACGGTCCTCGGCGTCATCACCTGGCGAACTGATTTTTCTCCAAGTTGCAGGATGTTGGCGATTACTTTTTCCTGATCAGCTTCAATTTCCCCTGATTTTCTGCTGAGACTGGCGATGGTTTTGAGTTCCGCTGCCGAGATCTGATGTGCTTTGTGACTATTGGGCACCAGCCGGGTCATCCGTTGCGCCAGCCAGATCAACGGCTGGAGTAGCAGAATAAACACTTGCAGTGGAAAAACAATATGCGGCGCCAGCTGTCGTGAATAGGTCACCCCGATGGTTTTGGGCAGAATTTCAGTGAAGAGAAGAATTGTCAGGGTGAAAATAAGCGAAAACCAGATCAGCCCA
Organism: uncultured bacterium; assembly: GCA_903842475.1. Taxonomy (GTDB): domain Bacteria; phylum Desulfobacterota; class Desulfobulbia; order Desulfobulbales; family Desulfobulbaceae; genus Desulfobulbus. The sequence goes on along the minus strand of CAIMMA010000156.1, from coordinate 7,405 downwards.
TTTGCACCAAACAGGGCGACGGCATAGGCGCCAGCCACCGAGGCGCCGATGGTGTGCGCCACGGTGTTGAGGGTGAGAATCGCGGTAATCGGCTGTTCGATGTTCTCCTTTAATTTTTTCATGCCATGGGCCTGCCGGGGATGTTTTTCCGCCATCATTTCGACTTGAGGGGCTGAAATGGAGAGGAGGATGGCTTCAAAAAGCGAGCAGGTTGTTGAAACCAGCAGAGCGCAACAGACGGCGAGAATAAATACGGTTAACAAGACTTTCTCCGCAATGTTGATTGTTTTTTTAGGTAGTAGCGGGTAACGGGAGTTTTGTCAATTGAGGTTCACCCAACTTTAGTGTATGAAAAACTTACAATAAACCGATACCGTACACTTTTAAAGTGTTATGCAAAGATTTGAGAGGGAGGAACCCATCCGGTGCATGATGATGTTGTCGCAATAAAAATGAGTGATAAGAATCCTCGCGAGTTTTCCGGGGACTTGCTGGTCTGTGTCGTTGAAGAAGACATTCCCCAACTGGCATCTGAAGTACCAGGGGCGATTCATCGGGCGTTGCAGCAGGTGTGGTCCACCGGTGATTTCAAAGGAAGCAAGGAGCAAACCCTGCTCTTTTATCCAGGAATGATTGCGACGGAGAATGATACCGAGGTTCGGGCCAAACGAGTGCTGTTGGTCGGCTTGGGTAAACAGGATGAAGCCATCAACGGGCGCAGAGAGCAACTTCGTCTGGCCGGAGGAACGATAGCCAAGCAGGCGGGGATCGTGAAGGCCAAAGAGGTGCTGGTCATCCTGCCCAAGGATTATCTGCTTGAAGCGGCGGATATTTCTCAATGTCTTACCGAAGGCCTCTTGCTCGGCAACTATCGTTTCGAATTCCACAAAACCCCCAAAGATGAGCCGGACAAACCGACCCGGGTGGAGCGTTTTTTTCTCCATGACGGCGGACTGGCAGGCGGAGCGGTCCGTAAAGGCCTGCAGCGGGGTAAGGCTCTGGCCGAGGCGGCCTGTGCCGCCCGGGACATGGCTAACCAGCCGGGAAATCACTGGACGCCGGCGGCATTTGCGGACTACGCTAAAAAATTGGGAAAAAAGAGCAGCCTGAAGTGCAAGGTTCTCGATAAAGCCGCCATGCAGAAGCTTTGTATGGGCGGAATTCTCGGGGTCAATCAGGGGTCGGCTCTGCCACCGCAACTGGTGATTCTTGAATACAAGACCGATAAAAAGAACCCAACTGTGCTGCTGGTGGGCAAAGGGCTGACCTTCGACTCCGGCGGCATCAGTCTCAAGCCGCCTGCCGGTATGGAAGATATGAAATATGATATGTGCGGCGGCGCCGCAGTGATTACCGCCATGCAGGCTCTGGCCGAGACCGAGGTCAGCGGCGTCAACGTGGTGGCCCTGATTCCGGCCACCGAGAATCTGTCGGGCTCGGCGGCTTTGAAACCCGGCGACGTTATTCGCCATTTCGGCGGCAAAACCTCGGAGATCATCAATACCGATGCCGAAGGGCGGCTTATCCTTGCCGATGCCCTAGCCTATGGAATCGCCACCTATGCGCCCGAAGCGGTCATCGATCTGGCCACCTTGACCGGAGCGGTGATTATCGGTCTTGGCCATCACTATACCGGGTTGCTCGCTAATAACGATCAGTTGGCGACTCGATTAATTGATGCCGGTGCCCAGGCAGGGGAACCAATGTGGCGTCTGCCGCTGGGGCCCGAGTACCGTAAACAGATCGATTCACGGGTGGCTGACATCAAAAATGCCGGCAGCGACCGGAGCGCCGGAACCATCACCGCTGCCTGTTATTTGCAGGAATTCGTCGGCGAAACTCCCTGGGCCCACCTTGATATCGCCGGAACGGCCTGGGATTTCACCGAAAAAACCTACATCCCCAAGGGCCCATCCGGAACGGGCGTGCGTACGCTCGTTGACTGCTTAAGTCAATGGGAGCCCTTGAAACCAGCCGGCAAGAAATAATAAGTCAACTGCCGGGATGCTGATGCCCCGCAGACCGAGAACGATACCAGGGAGAGGAATATGCTCGCAAAAAGAAAAGGCATTACCGTCAGCCGTCAAATTATGGATGACCAGTTGCTCCATCCGGAAGCAACCGGTGAACTCACCGGCCTGCTCAACGATCTGGTGGTCGCCGGCAAGATAATCAGCGCCGAGGTCAATATGGCGGGTCTGGCGGATATTCTGGGGCAATCCGGCCGCACTAATATCCAGGGCGAGAGCGTCCAGAAACTCGACGTTTTTGCCAATCAGACCATCAAGCGGCGCATGGAGCAGTGCGGTCATGTTTGTGTCATGGCATCGGAGGAGGATGATGACATCATTCCGGTTCTTGATGGCTATCAGGGTAACTACACCATCGCCTTCGATCCCCTTGACGGTTCGACCAACATCGATGTCAATGTCAGCATCGGCACGATTTTTTCCATCCATAAACGGATCAGCGTCTCCGGCCAGGGTACGGTGGAAGATCTGCTGCAAAAAGGCAGCAAGCAGGTGGCGGCTGGCTATATCATCTACGGTTCTTCCACAGTGATGGTCTACACCACCGGTTCCGGTGTCCATGGTTTTACCCTTGATCCGAGCGTTGGCGAGTTTTTTCTGTCGCATCCGGATATTCGTATCCCCGAGACCTCGATGTATTACAGCGTTAACGAGGCCTATGCCAACCATTGGTTCGACAGTACCCGCAACTTTATCAACCATCTCAAGACCGCAGATGGCGGCAAGGGGCCCTACAGTCTTCGCTATATCGGTTCGCTGGTGGCGGATTTTCATCGCAATCTGATTAAGGGCGGCATCTTTCTTTATACCCGCGATAAAAAGAGCGGCGAAAAGTCCGAGGGCAAACTGCGACTGCTCTACGAGGCCGCACCTCTGGCGCTGATCGTCGAGCAGGCCGGTGGCCGGGCGATCACCGATGACGGTCGTCGCATCCTCGATATCGAACCGAACAATCTCCATCAACGGGTGCCATTGATCATCGGTTCAAAGCGGGATGTCGATCTGGCGGAAAAATTTCTGCGCGGAGAAATGTGACGGGCGGGAAAGCGGACAAGGCCACTGCACGCGGTGAGCTGTGCCTACCGGGGCACCGGGTTGATTGGTGCTGCTTTCTTGCTTGACAAATACCATGGGCGCTTTAGTATAAGAGAAATTTAACGATAGGCTGGACCATGAAATACGCACCTGCTCTACCTCTTTTGCTTAGTCGACTGCACAGGGAAACTGTGGCAGGGAAGGGGGGTGTGTCCTGACGGACCGCATCGAATCTAAACTCACCAAGCCACGGTTTCCCAAACCGTGGCTTTTTTTTTGACTGCTTGACGGAGAACACCATGAATCAAGAAAAACTCAAGAAATATCGACCGTACCCGCCGGTCCATCTTCCTGACCGGACCTGGCCCAGTCAACGGATCACCAGAGCGCCGATCTGGTGCAGCGTCGATCTGCGTGACGGTAATCAAGCACTCATCCAGCCAATGAATCTGGAAGAGAAGCTGGAGATGTTTCAACTGTTGGTGGCGATCGGTTTCAAGGAAATCGAGGTCGGCTTTCCTTCGGCTTCGCAGATCGAACACGATTTTCTCCGTCTGCTTATCGATGGCAAACACATCCCCGACGGCGTCGTCCCCCATGTCCTGACCCAGGCACGGGAGCAGTTGATCAAGAAAACGTTCGCCTCCCTCCAGGGCGCACGGGAGGGAATCGTGCACCTCTACAATTCCACCTCAACCCTGCAGCGCGACATCGTTTTTAAAAAGGGGCGCAAGGAGATTATTGCACTCGGAGTAGCCGGAGCGCGACTGATCCGCGAACAGGCCAGCCATACTGACACCCGCATCCGCTATGAATACTCACCGGAAAGTTTTACCGGCACGGAACTTGATTTTGCCCTGGAGATCTGTGAAGCGATCATGGAGGTCTGGGAGCCGACTCCGGAGAACCCGATGGTCATTAATCTGCCGGCCACCGTGGAGATGTCGACCCCCAATATCTACGCGGACCAGATCGAATGGTTCTGTCGGAACATGAAAAACCGCAATGCAGCCCTGATCAGCCTGCATGCCCACAACGACCGCGGTGAAGCGGTGGCCGCCACCGAACTGGCTCTCATGGCCGGAGCGGATCGAGTGGAGGGCACCCTGTTCGGCAACGGCGAGCGCACCGGCAATGTTGACATCGTCACCCTGGCGCTCAACATGTTCACGCAAGGGATCGATCCGGTGCTTGATTTTTCTCGAATCAACCGAGTGATCAATACCTATGAGCGCTGCACCAAGATGAGCGTCCATTCCCGCCATCCGTATGCCGGAGAATTGGTCTACACCGCTTTTTCCGGATCGCACCAGGATGCGATCAATAAGGGGATGAGCGCCGTTGAATTAACCGAGAGCGGTCTGTGGGAGGTGCCGTATCTGCCCATCGACCCCCAGGATGTCGGCCGCACCTACGAGTCGATCATCCGCATCAACAGCCAGTCCGGCAAGGGGGGCGTCGCTTATATCATGGATCGCGAGTTCGGATTCAAACTGCCCAAGGAGATGCACCCGGGTTTTGGCCGGGTCATTCAGGAGGTTTCGGATGCCCATGGCGACGAGCTGACCCCGGAGATGATTTTCCACACCTTTGAAAAGGAGTATTTGCTCAATAATAACGGCTATTACTTGAAATCGTTCAATGTCATCAAGCGCCATGTCGATCGGGAAGAAGAGTTGTCAATCGCGGAAATCGAGGCGGTGGTCGTGGTTAAAGGGCAGGAGAACACCATCAAAGCAGGAGGCAACGGGCCGTTGGATGCTTTCTGCACGGCTTTGCGCGAGGGCCTGGGGCTGCAGTTTGGCCTCCATTCCTATCACGAACACGCCCTGGCGCGGGGTAGTTCCTCCAAGGCGGTGAGTTATATCGAAATTCTTGATCACGATGAGGAGAGTTGGTGGGGTGCCGGGGTGGATACCGATATCATCGTTGCCTCGATAAAATCGTTGCTCAGCGCCTTGAACCGATCTTCAAAAAAAACCAAGAGGGGATGAGGAAATGATAAAAATACAGACCATCTGTCTGTTGAGCGCTTTGCTGTTCTGGGCTGCGGCCCCAGTCGCTGCCGAGGAAATCGGCAGAGTCAGCACCACTTTCAAGTTTCTGGGCGCCAACGACAAAATCGTGATCGAAGCCTTTGACGACCCCGACATCAGCGGTGCGACCTGCTACGTCAGTCGTGCGAAAACCGGCGGGGTCTCGGGTGCGATCGGCGTGGCCGAGGACACCTCCGATGCCGCGATTTCCTGTCGTCAGACCGGTCCGATCACCTTGCCGGAAGCGATTCGTTCCGGTAAGGAAGATGGCAAAGAGGTCTTTAAAAAATCGACCTCCATGCTGTTTAAAAAGGTGCAAGTGGTACGTTATTTCGACAAAAAACGTTCAACCTTGGTCTATCTCACCTACAGTGATAAACTGATCGAGGGCTCGCCCAAGAATTCCATTTCCACCATCGTAGTGCCGCCGGTCGGCCCCGGGGGTGTTTCCGCTTTTCAGGGGAACTGAAGCAAGGGACGCTGCCTGTTGTTGTTGAGTTGATCGTGCCCGGGAAACCGGTCTGTCAGCTCAAGTGTTTGACCCGCAGGGTTTTTTTGTCGGTTTTGCCGACGCTGGTTTTGTCGATGGCCTCGACCACCTTGATCTTGATCAGCATGGCCTGCTTAGAGAGCATGCCTTTTTCGATGAATTGGTTGATGTGTCCGATGAGCTGGCGCGGTGTCGGGGCAGCGGTATCTTTTTTGGGGACCACCAGCGCCAAAGGGCGTTCCCCCCATTTTTTATCGGTCATGCCGATAACCGCCACTTCGGCGATCGCCGGGTGCAGGCCGATGGCATCTTCCAATTCCAGAGAACTCAGCCATTCGCCGCCGGTCTTGATCACATCTTTGATCCGGTCGGTGATGCCGACGTAATTCTGGCGATTGATGTTGGCCACATCGCCGGTGTGGAGGTAGCCGCCGCGCCAAAGGTTTTCAGAGTTGCGCTGATCCTTGAGGTAGCCTTGGGTCAACCACGGAGCGCGGACCACAATCTCGCCGACCTGTTCGCCGTCCTTATTGACATCGTTCATCTGCTCATCCACCAATAGCATCTGCACCAGCGGCAGCGGCCGTCCGGTCTTGCAGCGGATGTTGACCTCCTCGTCGGCTTCGAGGTCCTCTCGGCTGACATGGGCCATGGTCAGGAGGGGGCAGGTTTCCGACATGCCGTAGCCGGTGAAGACATCGATGCCCTTGTCCAGCACCGTCTGGCACATGGCCTTGGTCAGGGCGGAGCCGCCGATCAGCACTTTCCAGCGGGAGAGATCGAGTTCCGCAAAACTCGGGTGGTTGATCAGCATGTGCATGATCGTGGGTACGCAATGGGAAAAAGTGACCCCTTCCCGGACGATCAGCTGTAAGAGCGCGCCCGGGGCGTATTTACCGGGATACACCTGCTTGACCCCCAGCGAGGTGGCCACATAGGGCAGGCCCCAGGCATGGACATGGAACATCGGGGTCAGAGGCATGTAGACATCCTGCTGATGGAAACGGCCTTGGATCGCTGGCGTGCCGAGGGCCGCCAAGGCCCCCAGGGTGTGGAGCACCAGTTGGCGGTGGCTGAAGTAGACCCCTTTGGGCATGCCTGTGGTGCCGGTGGTGTAAAAGGTGGTGGCCCGAGTGTTTTCGTCGAAATCTTCAAAGGCAAACGTCGTGCCCGCATCGGCAAGCAGGGCCTCGTATTCACCGGCAAGGGGAATGGTTGTCTGGGGCGGGGCATCCAGATCGGTCAGCAGGACATAGCGCTTGACCGTATCGATGCGGCCTTTGATCTGTTCGATGATGGGAAGAAATTCATCGTTTAATAAAAGAAAGTCGTCCTCGGCGTGATCGATGGTGTAGAGGATCTGCTCCGCCGAGAGCCGGATGTTGATGGTATGGAGGACGGCCCCGAGCATCGGGACGGCCAGGAAGCATTCAAGATAGCGGTGCGAGTCCCAGTCCATCACCGCCACTGTGTCTCCAGGTTTGACTCCTAGCGTGGTCAGAGCATTGGCCAGGCGATTGACCCGCTGGCGGAGGTCGCGGTAGGTGTAGCGGAGTTGATCGCGGTACACTATTTCCTGGTCGGGATTATCGACTACCGGGGCATAGAACAGGTTCTTGATCAGTAGAGGATAGGTGTAGGCCGAGGCTGTGCGCTGGATGAGGGTGGCTGTCATGATCTGTTCCTTGGGTTGTCGAAAAACGGTGCGGTGACATCGCTGTAATAACGGAAGTAAACCATTACTGAGCAACTGCTGGCTTGTCAAAAGGTTTTGGTCGATGAGGGGAAAAGGCACGTCTCGGATTTGGGTTTTT
>CAIMMA010000155.1 GCA_903842475.1 uncultured bacterium | reverse complement strand
GGCGGACCAGTGGGCGAAGTTGGGAAAACTGACGATCACCCGCTTGCCGATCCAGAGGAGGTCGATGAGCAGTTCCTTGGGGTCCTGGATCTGCTGCAGGGTCTGGCTGAGCACCACCACATCGAAGCGGCCCTCGGGGTAGTCGCAGACCTCCTTGCGGAAATCGCCCTGGAGTACGGTCAGGCCGCGCTCGATGCAGCGGGCGACCTTTTCCTCGGCGAATTCGATGCCGGTACCCGCCACCTGTTTGTGCTTTTTAAGATATTCGAGCAGGTCGCCGTTGCCGCAACCTAAGTCCAGCACTTTGGCGCCCGGTTCGATCCAGGAGGCGATGACCTGGAGATCAAAGCGCATGGTGCCCAGGTCCTGATTATAGACAGTGCTCATGAAAGACCCGATCAAGAAAACCGCTGATTAAACCGTCCAATCGCTTGTTCGGTATGAGGAAGGCGTCGTGGCCGCATTGAGCCTCGATCTCGCAGAAACTGACATCGCTGCCGTTTTTTTTGAGGGCGGAGACGATCCCCCGCGACTGATAGGTGGGATACAGCCAGTCCGAGGTGAACGAGATCACCAGGAAGGAGACTTCGGCTAGGGCATCGTTGATCAGCAGGTTGTGGCCGCCGCGTTCGAGATCGAAGTAATCGGCTGCTTTGGTGATGAACAGCAGGGAATTGGCGTCAAAGCGGGTGACAAATTTTTTGCCCTGGTGGTGGAGGTAGCTCTCCACCTGGAAATCGCCGGTAAAGTCGAACGACAGGGCGCTGCGGTGGAGGCGGCGGCCGAATTTCTCGCGCATCGATTCGTCGGAAAGGTAAGTGACATGGCCGATCATCCGGGCCACCGCCAGGCCGTGGGCCGGACCGGGGCCGTCGTAATAATCACCGTTGTTCCACGCCGGGTCGGCCATGATCGCCTGGCGGGCGACCTCGTTAAAGGCGATGGCCTGGGCCGAGTGGCGGGTGGTGGTGGCCAAGGGGATGGCCGAGACCACCATTTCCGGGTAGTCGGCGCACCAGCGCAGCACCTGCATGCCGCCCACCGAACCGCCGACCAGCGACATCAGCCGGGTGATGCCCAGGTGGTCGATCAGCTGTTTCTGGGCCTGGACCATGTCTTTGAGGGTCACCATCGGAAAGGTCAGGCCATAGGGTCTGCCGGTAGCCGGGTTCAGGGAGGAGGGCCCGGTGGAGCCGGCGCAGCCGCCGAGGATGTTGGAGCAGATCACGAAATAGCGGTCAGTGTCGATGGGCTTGCCCGGCCCGACCATGTTGTCCCACCAGCCGGGACGGTCGTCGTCTTGGTGCAGATACCCCGCCACATGGGAGTCCCCGGAAAAGGCATGGAGGATGAGGATGGCATTGGTCCGTTCCGGGTTGAGCGTTCCCAGGGTCTCGTAGGCCAGGGTGATCGGCCCCAGGCTGGCGCCGCAGTCCAGCACCATCGCGTTGGGGGCGTGGGCAAAGGTGAACTGTTGCTTCTCAACGAGCAGAGGCTTGCGGGTCATCCGGTCAACGCTGGTCATCGCTGTATTGCTCCCTGTATCCCCGGAATGGCTGCGGCTCCGGCCCTACATTGTGGGAGTTATTGCCGGTGAAAAATAAAGGATTCATGGGGCAAGTTATAAGCATACGCAGGGGGCCGCGCTACAAGAAAGTACTTTTGGGGCGCAAATGATAACCTGTGGCCCGGCGTTTACTGGTCAACGCTTCGCGGGGGGAATGGTCGCGAAATCCGTGGTCATGCGAGAGCATGGGCATTGCTATGGTCGGCAGACCTACCAGAGAAACGAACAGAAAATGCAGAAAGAATATGGCCAGGCTGTGGCTCGAGTTGAGTATGTCTAAGGCTAAGGTCGCTGCCGTCAGGCCGAAGAGAAGCGAGCCGGCAAAGCCGAACAGGCAAAAGATCTGGCTGGACATGAGAAAGGCCGCGCCGATGTTCAGCGCACCAGACAAAGGGCAAACTAGAAAAATTGTGTCACCGGCAAGCAGTTTGCTAATCAATACGAAATTGATAGTCTTTATTGCCTCCGTCTCCTAGTGATTAAGTTGTATTCTTTGTGGCGGAACTGACACGTGGACAATCAAGAATATTATCCCATCCTGGTCCCAAAAGCCTGTCTGGTTTTTGAATATCAATCGGTTTATTGATTTGTCCAAACAGTGAAATGTCACCTTTATCCAGTTCCGGTAGAGAATAGCTATGGTGTTTCTGCAATGTTGCAGGGTGAATTTTAATAAAATTTGAAAGATGAAGTCAAAAAATATTTGTCGTTCTATTAATAAGCCTTGTGTTGCCTGGAATTTCTAGAGGTATTTTATATAAAGATATTAAAAAACAGATAGTTACGTGAAAAATATGGTTTGTGTAAAAACCCTTGACAGTGCACTTCGGCAAGACGGATAATCAATATAGATGAACTAGTTCGTGCACTATGTATAGTGCGCCTGCAATGTTTCCGTAACTGTTTAGTATTTAAATGAAAATTATTTAATAAATAATTCTTTCTAATATGTTTTTCATCTTTTTTGTTAAAATGGTGTCAGGCAATGGTGCCGTTAGTAAACATCAATTAATAATTTATTAAAGGAGTGGTGTATTATGAAAAGGTTATTATTTGTTCTCGGTGTTGCTGCATTTTTTTCAATGAATTGTTTGGTAGGTGTAGCCGGTGCCGGTGATCAAGGCACCAAAGAGGAAGCCGTGGCTATGGTAAAAAAGGCCGTCGAATACATCAAAGCCAATGGCAATGAGAAAGCCTTTGCAGAAATCACCAATCCCAAGGGCCAATTCGTCGACCGGGATCTTTATGTAGTTGTCTATGACATGAGCGCAAAATGTCTTGCTCATGGCCAGAAAGCGAACATGGTTGGCAAAGAATTGATTGATTTCAAAGATGCTGATGGCAAGGAATTCTATAAAGAGCGTATAGAGTTGATGAAAAAACAATCGACCGCTTGGCAGGATTATAAATTCATGAATCCCGTGTCCAAACAGATAGAGCCTAAATCCATGTATTTGGAGCGAACTGGTGACCTGATCGTTGGTTGTGGGGTTTACAGTAAATAATTCAACTGCTGGGGAAGGGGCACTGGATTGACCTGTTTGCCAGGTGGCGAACGGTTTTCATCGGTGAGTAGATTGACCGGGAGCCTTCCCCGGCCAAACCAATCGGCTTTGTGCTAATCAAACAGGGCAACATTTCTTTATCGCGGATATTTTTCACGAGACCATCAACTCCAGAGGGATCAGATATGAAACTCAGTTCCAAAATATTTGCGGGGTTCGGGGTTGTATTGGCCGTTGCAGTGCTGTTAACCGGCGCCGCCCTCTACATTATGAAAGGCGTGGCCGGGCAAGCCCAGGTTTTGTCGAATCAGTTTATGCCCGAAACCAGCATCGCCAGCAGCGCTGAGCGTGCGGCCTCAAGAGCAGTATCCGCCATGAACGCCTACGATGTAGCTTACGAAGAGTCTTTCCTGGCTGCTTCCCGTGAACAGTTGAAAACGGTGAAACAAGTTTTACAAGACGCCGTGCAGTTGACCAATAAATTTCCAGACCTGAAAATCCTTAAAGACAATACTGCCAATGCCTCGGCTCGAAGCCAGGAATATGAAACTCTGGTAAACGAGACAGAAAAAACAGGGAAGGAAATTCAGGCTATTCGCAAGAAACTCGAATCCGCGGCTCTGGAGTTCATGACCTCCTGTCTGGATTTCGTCAACGAGCAAACCGATGCGATAACGGTTGGGATGAAACATCCCGGGGCAAATCCGAAAATCTTACAAGAACAGTTTGAAATGATCAGTGGCATGAATGATGTGATCCAGCTCGTTTATGTCATTCAGTTGGACACCGTGAAAGGCCAACTGATAAGGGATCCGCAGATGATCGAAAATTCTGCAAAAAAATTCACCGAAATGGAGAATTCGCTCAATACGATCCAAAAAATGACCACCAGTAACACCAGTAGGAATCAATTGGAAGATATCAGGTTGGCTGGTGCCAGTTATAAAACGAATATGAAGAAGCTTGTGGCCAACTATACGGCCATGACTGATCTTGGTAAGAAAAAGGGTGTAACCGGCAATGCGGTGTTGACCGCAGCCGAAGCCACCGCTGTGGCGGGGATAGATGAAACCCTGAAAAGCGCCACCAGTGTTGAACAAATTCTGAAACGATCCAGCCTGATCCTCTTGATCGCAGGCCTCATCGGCGTCTGCATCAGTCTGGCGTTGATATTCTTCATCACCCAAGGAATCGTCCGTCCTATTCGTCGGACTGCAAACATGCTCAAGGACATTTCCGAGGGCGAAGGCGATCTGACCAAGCGGCTTGAAGCTGTCAGCCGGGATGAAGTGGGGCAATTGGCGGTGTGGTTTAACACCTTTTTAGACAAGCTCCAGACCTTGGTGAGAGATATCGGTGCCAAGTCTCTGGCTTTGGACTCGGCTTCTGCTGAATTAACCCGTCTGTCCGAAGGGATGTCGGCGGAAGCCATCGGCATGTCGGCAAAATCCGGTTCCGTTGCCGCGGCCACCGAAGAAATGAGCACGAATATCCAGTCTGTTTCCGCAGCGATGGAGCAATCATCAAGCAATGTAAATATGGTGGCCACCTCCACCGAAGAGATGACCTCCACGGTCAACGAGATTGCTCAAAATGCCGAGAGAGCGCGTTCCATCTCCGAGGGTGCAGTCAAACAGTCGCAGTTTGCTTCTGAAAAAATGGCCATCCTCGGCGAATCAGCCCGGAAGATAGGCAGGGTTACAGAAACCATTACCGAGATCTCGGAACAGACCAATTTGCTGGCGTTAAATGCCACCATTGAAGCAGCGAGGGCCGGTGAGGCTGGCAAAGGGTTTGCTGTTGTTGCTAATGAAATAAAGGAGTTGGCCAGGCAGACCGCAGCGGCTACCGTGGATATCAAGGGCCAAATTGCTGAAATGCAGGCTACGACCTCGACTACCGTGGCGGATATAGAAAAAATTTCTGAGGTAATCTTTGAAATCAACAATGTGATTAACGGCATTGCAACAGCCGTCGAAGAACAATCTGCGGCGTCAGGGGAGATTTCTAGCAATATATCTCAGGCCTCTCAAGGGATTGCCGAAGTCAATGAGAATGTGGCTCAGAGCACTTTGGTGATAGCCGACATCACTCGCGATATCGCTGGAATAAACCAGCAGGCTAACCAGGTCGGCGATGGCAGCCGCCAAGTGCAGTTAAGTGCCCAAGGGCTTTCCGACTTGGCCGTTCAGCTGGAAAACCTGGTGAGAAAGTTTAAGGTTTGATGGGAAGCAGCATTTTGCTGCCCAATTAAAAGGGGCGTGAGGGGGGATACCTCACGTGTCATCGATCAGCGTTCCTCGCCGCCAAGGCCCGCTGCATCCGCTCCAGCGCTTTGATAAGCAGGGAGCGGGGGCAGCCGAAGTTGAGGCGGAGAAATCCGGGCAGGCCAAAGGCGGCGCCGTCGGAGAGGCCGACCCCGGCGGCTTCAAAGAAGGCGGCCGGGTCGTCCAGCCCGCATCCCCGCGCATCGATCCAGGCGAGATAGGTGGCCTCCACCGGGGTGACGCGTAAGCCGGGCATTGCGTTCATGGTTTGCAGCACCAGATCGCGATTTCCCCGCAGATACTCGATCAATTCCAGCCGCCACGGCTCCCCAAACCGGTAGGCCGCCTCGGTGGCGGCGTAGCCCAGCAGGTTGACGTGGGGCACGATGCCGTCCATGGCATGGGTGAAGGCCCGCCGCAGCCCCTGATCGGCAATCACCGCAAACGAGCAGCCCAGGCCGGGGATGTTGAAGGTCTTGCTCGGGGCATGGAGGGTAATGGTGCGGCGGGCAAGGGCAGGCGCCAGCATGGCCAGGGGCAGATGGCGTTTGTCCGCATCCAGCAGTAGGCCCGCATGGATTTCGTCGCTGCAGACGATCAGATCGTGCCGTTCGGCCAAGTCGGCCAGCGCCAGCAG
>CAIMMA010000154.1 GCA_903842475.1 uncultured bacterium | reverse complement strand
GTCAGCTTTTCTCCACCTGCGCCGGTGACCAGAAAGGTGTTTTCCACCCCCACGAGCCCGACGCCTTCCAATGCTTTCTTGGGTTCCAGGGCAATGACCATGTTAGCCTCAAGGGGCGTATGTACTTTGCCTGCAATGACCGGGCATTCGTCAATAGCCAAGCCGATCCCGTGGCCAAGGAATGACACTTGATTGCTGCCAAATCCCATGAAGTGTGTTTCAAAACCATTTGGAAAAACGAATTTGTTGAACACCTCCTCGTATATCTGAGAAGGGATAGCCCCTGGTTTGAGACGGCAACGGACAGCCTCCTGTATGTCCAGGCATACCTGGTGCGCATCCAGCACCGAAGCTATCGGGGCACCAAGGGAGAAGACCCTCGTTTTATCGGTGAAATACCCCTCATACCCGAACCCGGTATCTATGTATATGGGTTCGCCTTTTCCCAGTCGCTTCATTCCCCCAACCAGGGGAAAAGCAGGAGAAAGCCCCTGCAAACCTCCGGGGCCCACCGAAGCGGTGGGAGTATTTCCTGATTCGCCAAAGCTGACGATTCCTACGAAAATCTCCCCACCAAAGGCTGTTAACCTTGTAATCCCAGTGTATCCCAGGGCCATCATCTGCTTGTGGATCTCTGCCCCGAGCTCCCATTCCGTCATCCCTTCGCGGATCATGGCAGGGATGGCATCATAGACCATTTCGTGTCGTGTCCCTGCTTTGCGGATGAGAGCTATTTCGTAGTCCGATTTCACTGCCCGAATCATGCCGAGCAGGCGGCTGATATCCGTGAACGCCACGCCTGGAAAGGCCTTGACCAGGGTTTTGAAAACCGCAACAGTCAGGGTTGTTTCCGCTGTCCCCAGAATCTTGGTTTTCAGCCCTAGGTCGGTAAGGGCGGCCTGCAGTTGGCTAAAACCTGTCAACGGGACAACCCGCTGCAGCGGTGTTTCCCGCAGGGCGCGTTCAAAACTGCGCCGGACCAAAAAGACGGGCTCACCCTCGGCAGGGACAAAGAAAACCCCCTGTTGCATCGTCCCTGTGTAATAATACATATTCAATGGATCGAGAATCAGCGCACCATCCATCGGCCCTTCCTGTAACCGGTGCTGAAGCCGTGCAATACGATGGTAAATTTCCTGGGCTGGTACGAGGTTGTATTGAAATCGCTGGTCTGTATGCATGGTTGATTGTGCGCTGTTGTTGTTTTTGATCACGGACCGTAGAAAAAAAAGCCAAAAACGGGCGGAGACAAGGAGCGGGTACGACCTGGTTGGTTTCGCTGGAGCAGGGGAGGGCTCTGGCGGCGAGCACTCCTCGCTCGCCCTCGTTTTTTTTTGGGGGGGGGAGGGGGGCTGCGGAGTCAGTCCAGGGGTTTGAGTCTGCCGACCAGAGCCGCCATGGCGCGGCGGACCTGCTGGTAGCGCTCCTGACTGAGCCCGGCTCCCAGCCCCACCTTTTCGGCCATCTCAGCGGTCAGAAAATCGCCGGGCGCATGCGCATCGGCGTTGATGGCCAAGTGGGCACCGGTTTTCTCCGCCATTTTAGCCACGTGCCCATTGGTCAGGCAGTGCCCCTTGCGGCCGGAGAGTTCCAGCAGGATATTTTTCCGGGCAGCCAGGGCAGCCTCTTCTTCGGTGATAAATCCAGGATGGGCTAGGAGGTCGATATCGGCTTCCAGAGCAGCCCGGTTGGTCCCGGGCAGCACCGGCTCCACCGGTGTCTCGCCATGCACCACAATAATTTGGGCACCGAGAGCCCGCGCTTCCCGCGCCAGAGGAGCAATGAGGGCAGGGGGGACATGGGTGAGCTCGACTCCGACTATCAATCGGGTGGTATTGACGGCGTTGAGATCACGGGCCACCTTGATCAGATTGGGGATCAGCAGATGCAGGTTGGAACTGTCAGCATGATCGGTGATGGCAATGGCCTCATACCCAAGGATGGCCACCCGTCGGACATGCTCGGAGGGCACCAGCGCACCGTCACTGAAAAAAGTGTGTGTATGCAAATCAATCATTTATAGGACTCATTTAGGATTTTAATCTGTATATTCAATCTTTCGAATGAAGTTCGCCTTTGAGTGAATGTTTGCCAGCCTGGTGGATCAGCACTGTCGTCAGGTCACCGGCAGCGAAAGCGCGATCCTGTCGAGAAAAATGCACCATCTGGTTAGCAGGGGTACGCCCCTTGCACTCCCCATTCTCGCAAGACTCAACCATCACCTCAACTGTTTTACCGATAGATTCAGCATTCCGTTCTAATCCCACAGCATCTTGCAGGGTTTGAAAGGATAGTAATCGCCTGCTCTTGATCTCCTCGGGAACTTTGTCGGTAAAGTCGATGGAACGGGTGTGGGGCCGATCCGAGTATTTGAAGGAAAACGAACCGTGGAAACGGACCTGGGTCAGCAAGTCAAGAGTCGCCTGGAAATCAACCTCGGTTTCCCCGGGAAAGCCAACGATAATGTCGGTGGCCAAGGCGATGTCCGGGCAATATCGACGAAGGGCTGCTACTTTTTCAAGGTAGGTTTCAATGGTGTATTTTCGGTTCATCCGCTGCAGCACCTTGTCGGACCCCGATTGCACCGGGAGATGAAAATGGGGGCAGAGAATATCGACTTCAGCAAAACAGCGCATGAGGCCTTCCGAGAGGTCCTTGGGGTGCGAGGTTGTGAACCGAAGTCGCCGTAACCCCGTAACAGTTGCAACCTTTCGTAAAAGTTCCGGAAAAGTTACCGTGGTATCGGCAACCTGGTTGCTCAAACCGTAGGAGTTGACGTTTTGGCCGAGCAGGGTGATTTCCCGGACCCCCTGACTG
>CAIMMA010000153.1 GCA_903842475.1 uncultured bacterium | reverse complement strand
GTTTAATGATTCCAAGGGGTTTGGCTTTATCGAGCAAGATGGCGGCAAGGATGTGTTTGTGCATCATTCCGCTATCCAGGCTGAAGGGTTCAAATCGCTTCAGGAAGGGGATCGCGTCAAGTTTAATGTGGAAGATGGCGCCAAAGGCCCGTCGGCTACAAATGTTATGAAGTGCTGATCCTGGCTTTATTCGTGAGATGAAAAACCCGCATCTTGCGGGTTTTTTTGTTTAGTCTTGCCTTGGTGCCGATGTATGCGGAGGGCTCATTAGCAGGCCTTCTGGTTTTTAATATTTTATAAGGAGTACCACCATGAAACATCTTAATGTCGTAGCCCTGCTTTTTCTGCTCATGCTTTCCTCCTGTGCGACCAAAGGCCAGACCGGAGCGGCCGGCGGCGCAGCGGGCGGCGCCCTCATCGGGCAGGCGATCGGCCATAGCACAGGGGCGACGCTGATTGGCGCCGCGGCCGGCGGATTGCTCGGTTACATCATCGGCAACGAAATGGATAAATCCGATCGGGACCGACTCAATAATACCTATGAGCAGGGGGCATCGAATCAACGCTCATCCTGGGTCAATCCGGACAGTGGCAACCGGTATGCCGTCACTCCGGAGCCCGCGTATCAGGATTCGTCCACCAGGCAAGTCTGCAGGAAGGCGGAAATTGAAGCGATTATCGACGGCAAACCGGAACGAACCTACAGCACCGCCTGCCGGAATGAACGCGGGCAATGGGAGCTGCAGCAATAGACAACCCCGGAGCCAACCTGTCTTTTTTGGTATCAACATCGATTTGTGGTCCTGACATCACCACATCCAAAAAAAGGGTCATATTTAGCCATAGGTTAAATATGACCCTTTTTTTGGGGGTAATCACGGTTGCTTTGAAATGGGGTTTTATAATATATCTTTAAAAATCAATTGTATGGGCAGCGAAATACCAGGTGTTTCAAACCGGCGCGGCGATTGCTTTACTCTAAGTAGCCAAGAAGAGATTTCTCCCGGTCGAACCCTTTGCGCGGCGACCTTCTGGATTTTCAATTCGTCACATCTCAAAAGGAGCAAAAACAGTATGAAAAAGACAACGCAGCGTTTGACACTGGTGGTTACTCTGGCCTCATTGTTTTTCATCAACACCAATCTGTATGCCTCGGAAATGGATGACCGTATCGAAGCATCCGCCAAACAATCCTATGTATTCAAGGTCTACCTCACCAGCGATGATATTAAAATTCAGTCCACGGAAGGGGTCGTCACCTTGAGCGGCACCGTTTCCGAAGACTCCCATAAATTGCTGGCCGGTGAAACCCTGGCGAGTCTGCCGGGAGTCAAAAGCTTCGACAATCAATTGCAGGTAAAAAGCGAAATGCCGGCCCTGAGCCCGGATGCATGGCTCGGTATCAGGGTGAAATCAACCCTGATGTTCTATCGGAGTTTGAGCGCCACTGAAATTGAAGTGTTTGCAAAAGAAGGTGTCGTCACCTTGCGAGGCAAAGCCACGAGCAAGGCCCAAAAGGATCTGGCCACGGAATACACCCAAGATATTGATGGCGTCAAAGATGTGAAAAATGAAATGGTTGTGGCTGCTACTCCAAATAAACCCGGCAATCAATCGATGGGCGAAAAAATGGATACCCTGGGGGACACGATCGATGACGCGTCCATTACCGCCCTCGTCAAAACAACCTTACTGTATCACCGCTCGACCAGCGCCCTCAAAACCATCGTTGAAACAAAAGATGGTGTGGTCACGTTGGCGGGCCAAGCCGGCAACCTCGCCGAGAAGGACCTGACCACCAAGTTTGTGACCGACGTTCACGGCGTCAAGCGGGTGATCAATAACATGACCGTCGAGGTTGCCAAGCCTAAGGTCAATTAAACGGCAATCTCGAGATGATCGTTTCGGCGCGGGACGAGGCCGATATTCTTGGCCAGTCCTGCGCTGAAACCGAACAACGAAGTAAGGCAGCGGCGGATGGCCAAACCGGACAATGGCATCCCCGTCGTGCAATGAAACAAAGGCCCTAAGTTAAATTTTTATCACAATCTTTTGTTAAGGGGGAATGCATCATGTCACTTGGAACCATCTTAATCATTCTGCTGGTATTGGCGCTCTTGGGAGTCCTTCCAGCCTGGCCGCACAGTCGATCATGGGGCTATGGCCCCAGCGGCGGCGTCGGCTTGATCGTCCTGATCCTGGTGATCCTGCTCTTGCTAGGCAAGATTTAGGCCATTCGTACCAATTGCCGGGCAACCTCGGAACGTCGGACCCAGCTCCTCGGGGCAACGATGTTCAAGAGCCGTCAACGCTCCGAACGTACCGGCATCAACCAACATAGACGTTAAGGAAATAAGATATCATGGCACACACAGAAGATTATACCAAGGCAATGAGCCAGGAAATGCACAATATTATCGATCATGCCCAGGCGCTCGTCGAAGCTACTTCCGGCGAGTTGGACGAACGGATCCAATCGGCCAGAGCCGCTTTGAAGGAACGGCTGGATGCCTCCAAGGGCGAATGCGGCGAGCTTGAAGATCGGCTCCTGGAAAAGGTGCAGGTCGCCGACGAGTTCATCCATGTCAAGCCGTACTATGCCATAGGCGGCACCTTTATCGCTGGCTTGTTTTTGGGCTGGTTTATGTCCAGGAAATAATCGGATGAACAGGTTGCCGATACTTCTATCCGGGTTTACCGGGACCGCCGGCCGGTTCGGCGGTATGGCCGCACAAGTGCTCCAGGATCGTCTGGAACTCCTGGGGCTGGAACTGCGCGAGGCCAAGATTCGCTTTGTCCAGGCCTTGCTCCTGGCCTGCATCGGCGTGGTTTTTGCGCTGGCCGGGCTGCTGCTGCTGGTGCTGGCGATAGTCTACGTACTGCCCCTTGAATGGCGGCTGTATGGTCTTCTGGCCGCCGCAATGAGCAGTATGCTGGCAGGGATGGTGGTTTTCATCGCCCTGCGTCGGCGTCTGGTCCAAAATCCGCTGGCCTTCCATCAGAGTCTGACTGAATTGCAAAAGGATACCTCATGTTTCTCGACCAGGACCTGAAAGACATTCAGGAGGCCAAGGGCCGCTTGGCCATATGCTGTGCGTTGCGCCGACAATTGGTCCATGTTGAAGTTCAGGAACTCGGCAGCGGGGTACGCCGCACCTTTTCGAATCTGAACCTGGGGTTGGCTCTGGCTGAGCAGCTTTTTAAAATTTGGCGGGAGCACAAAGCCAAGCCTCGGTAACGTCCGGTCCGGTCAGCAGAGGATGATCAGGTTTTTTCTCTTTCCTGCGGTTGATTGCCGCTGCGGCGCCGGTCCTTCTCTTGCAGCGGCGAGCAATCACCTGGTCAACCGCCTGACCTTGTCAACCAAATATAATTTAGGGAGGGGGAATACAATGAAAACAACCACACTGGTCGCCATTGTCCTTATTGCTTTAGGGGTCATCGCCTTGGGGTATCAGGGCATCACCTACACCACCAAAGAGAAGATCGTTGATATCGGACCCTTGAAAGTGACGGAAGAGAAAACCAAAACCTTTCCTTTGCCGCCGATCGTTGGCGGGATTGCGCTCATCGGCGGCATCGTCCTGCTGGTAGCGGGAAACAGGAAAAGTTGAAAGAGAGGACACCATGAAAACGTCGCTTTTGGGAACATTGCTTTTAGGGTTGCTGCTGGCCGCTCCCATGCCAACTCAGGCAGAGGTGTTTGTCGATGTCAACATTTCGCTGCCGCCGCCCATTGGATTTTCCGCCCCTCCGGAGCTGATCGTCCTGCCTGGAACCTATGTCTACGTTGCTCCGGACGTGGACGAGGAGATTTTCTTTTACGGCGGCTATTGGTGGCGTCCGTGGGAAGGGCATTGGTATCGCTCGCGGCACTATGGTTCCGGCTGGTCCTCGTATCGAAGCGTCCCTTCGTTTTATCGGGGGATCCCCTCGGGCTGGAGGGATGACTACCGACAGCATCAATGGCAGGGACGGCAATGGAACCATCACCCCATACCCTACCAGAATGTACATCGGAACTGGAAAGGCTGGGAAAAGAATCGGTATTGGGAGAAGCAGAAAAGCTGGGGTGTCGAGGGGCTGCAGCAGCAAAAACATCCCCGGCAACCGTCTCGAGACGTGCAGTCTCAGCAATCCCGGCCGCGGTCACGGGAGGCGTATTCCGAGCGGTCGCAGCCGCAGGGCAACCGTGAAAGAGGGGGACAGGTGCGGCAGCAGTCCCCTGCACAGGGAAAAGGCGCCAAGTCGGAGCGATCGCCCCAACAACATGGAAAGTCGGAAAATGGGGCAGGAAAACAGCACGGGAGACCATAGGATGACACCATATCTGCGCCAGGTGCGGCAAGGGCGAATTCGTAACAATTTCCCACGACCTGGCTTTGCAGTTCAGAGAATCAATCTTGCCGGCCCCCCCGGCTTTTTTTCGCCAGCCCCTTTAGCCTGAACAACGGAGCCTGAAATGACCCAGTTGACGCGTACGACCACCAGTCCCAATCTTGCCGGCCGCCTGTGTGCCCCCTTGCTCTGTCTGCTCTTTTTCGGCCTCACGCCACTGGCGGGAGCCGCGGACCGCGCCAGTGACGAGTTCTTGACCGGTTACATGGCCTCTATAATTGAGCGGGACCTGCACTGGG
>CAIMMA010000152.1 GCA_903842475.1 uncultured bacterium | reverse complement strand
GGGCCTTACCGAACTTGGTGGGCTTGGTCTCGGTGGTGTACATGGCATAAATGGCCATCAGTAGGGGAAACATGGTGGCGGCCACGGCGGTGTGGGCCATGACATGGGTCAGCGCTACAGTCATCACAAAGCAGCCGAGCATGATCATCGAGGTGCGCTCGCCGATGATCGAGAGCATCTTGTAGGCGATCCTCCGGGTCAAACCGGTCTTGGTGAACACCATGCCGATGACCACTGAACCGAAGATGAAGAGGACCGAGGGATCCATGAAATCCTTGAAGGCCTCGGCCGGCTTGCGGATGAGGAACAGGGCTTGGAGGGTGCCGATCAGCAAACTGGTAGCGCCGATCGGCACCACCTCGAAAATCCACCAGGTGGCGGCCACGGCAAAGACCGCCAGGGCGCCCTTGGCCTGTTTGGTAAGCACAAAATGCTTGCCCATGGGATCGATGGCGTCCGGCCAGGCCGGGCAGTAGTAAATGATAAAGAAAAGGGCGAGGCCGCCGAGCAGGAAGATCACTCTCGACCAGTTAATCGGCTCTTTGATTACCGGGAGTTCTTTCACAATTGCACCTGACATAGTTGGTTCCTTTTATCGGTAAAGGGGTCTTTTAAACGGACTCACAGCGAGCAGCTGCCGGCCAGGGCCCGGAACAGGTCGATCAGGCGGACCACGCCGATCAGGGCCTGGTCCTCGACCACCGGGAGACAGGTCTCGTTCTCGGCCATCATGATCTCGGCGGCATGCAAGGGGTGCATGTCGGCCTTAATCGATTTATGCGGCGGCACCATGAACTGGCTGACCGGCAGGGCCCCCTGGCGCTTGCACTCGGCCTGAAAGCTGTCTTCCAGCAGAATGGCCAGGTCGGTGAATTTTTCTTGCTTGCCGGAAAAGATGCCTTTCTGGCCGCCGTCGAACAGCGACGGAAAATAGCAGGTGAGGATGCCGCGGATGGTCAGCCGACCGACGTACTGACTCTGGGCATTGATCACCAGCAGCTCGTCATAGAGCAACTTGCCGCCGCCGTTGACATGGGAAAACAACTGACCAACGGCTTCGTGCACCGACTGGTCGCTGCCCAGGTGGGGGAATACATCCAGGGGAATGATGAGATCTTTAATGACGGGCATTGGATTGCTCATGCCTCTCTCCTTATAATGGGGGTTGTCTGAAGGGGGATGCCCGATTACCAGCTCTTGCTCTGGAGGATCTTGCGTAATTCCTCCTGGGACTGCTTCTGCAGCACCAGCATTTTCTTATCCTTGGCCTCACCGATTTTGCTCATCAACTCAGAGAGCTCGACCGGTTTCTGAAGGAAATCGCCGGCACCGAGCTTCATGGCCTCAACCCCGCTCTGGATGGAAGCATGGCCGGTAAGCATGATGATTTCGGCGTTGGGATTGTCCGCCTTGATTCGTTTCAAGGTTTCGAGTCCGTCGATGCCGGGCATGGACAGGTCGACAATGATTGCATCGTAGTCCTGCTGCTTGGCCTCGGTAATGGCCTGCTCGCCGCTGGTCACGGCGCTGACTTTCAGCCCTCTCAACTCCAGACGACTGGAAAGTGTATCAAGAAATTCCTGCTCGTCATCGACCAGCAAGACCTTTGCCTCCGTTCCTTTCTCCATGTCTTCTCCTTGTATCCGTTATGATCATAAATATGTTGCCGTTGCGAAATCGGGGGGTTATGCCCGATTGCTGAATGGCGATTCATTACCCATGCCTTCGTATTAAGCAAATTAAAGGCCAGTTATGGCAAATAATTTTATTTCAATAATATTAATGGATTGCTTCAAAAATAATGTTGAGGAAAACCTAGCTGGCCAAATAGAAACATAATGAAACACCAATGTCAACCAATCGTTTCTTTGTGTTTCAAATAGGTTCATATCGTGTTCCATTGGGCCGATTGCAGCAGATGGGAGCCGCCACACCGCCCTTGAGGAATAGGGCTCCAGGCCAGCCATTGAATGCTTTTCATGCAACAGTTACAGTCAGTTAGCCCACAACGTTTTCTTCAGATCGCACCCCATGGCAGTGTCAGCCTGCCGCAAATACTTTTTTTCACCACCATCGGACCCGAACGTAATTTTTTCTTGACGATCGACCAAGAACGGTCTAGAAACTGACTGAGCACTCAGTCTAATATTATCCAGCGAGCAACCCATCGTGAAAAAAAAAGATGCCATCCTCCAGGCAGCGACCTACCTGTTCTCCCGCAAAGGGTACAAAGATACCGCCATGGGCGAACTGTCGAAGATGACCGGGGCAGCCGAGGGCACCATTTTTTATCATTTCAAAAATAAACAGGGGATTTTTCTCACCATCCTCAAAAACCTTAAAGACGACATCCTGCCCGAGTTCGAACGCTATCGAAATACCGAATCGGAAAAAACCGGGATGGACATGGTCGAAGAAGCCATCTCGTTTTACCTCTATATCGCCCAGAATAAAGAGGATCTGTTTGCCATCCTCCACCAGCGCTACCCGTACGAACTGGCCGAGAGCAACCCGGAATGTCGGGAAATCCTGGAGGCCACCTATAATTGCTTTGTCGATATTTTTGAAAAACCCATCCTCAACGGCCAGGCCGACGGTTCGATCAACGATGATATCCCCGCTCGGAAATCAGCCCTCATCGTTTTCTCCATGGTGGACAGCATGGTCCGCTTCCGGATGAACAATCTCTACGATGTCGGGGCGCTCTACAAGGAACTGATCGAATCGTGCCGACGGATGCTGGAAAACAGAAAACGCCCCTGAGCACCTGCTCAAAAACCATACTATCAACCCATTGGACAATTTGAGGTGAAACGAACGGCATGATCAAACGCATTTTTCCTTTTCTCGACTGGTTCTCCGGTTACAACCTGTCCCTGCTCAAGGCGGACGGGATTGCCGGCCTGACCGTGGCCCTGGTGCTGATCCCCCAGTCCATGGCCTATGCGCAGCTGGCCGGCATGCCCGCCTACTACGGGCTCTACGCCGCCTTTCTGCCCCCGATGGTCGCCGCCCTCTTCGGTTCCAGCCGCCAACTGGCCACCGGTCCGGTGGCGGTGGTTTCGCTGATGACCGCCGCGTCCCTCGAACCTCTAGCCACCGCCGGCAGCGAGGGGTACATCGCCTACGCCATTCTGCTCTCCTTGCTGGTCGGGATATTCCAATTGCTCCTCGGCGTCCTGCGCCTGGGACTGGTGGTCAATTTCCTCTCCCATCCCGTGGTCAACGGCTTCACCAACGCCGCCGCCATCATCATCGCCACCTCGCAGTTATCCAAGATGTTCGGCGTCAATGTCGACAATGCCGCCCATCATTATGAGACCATCGTCCGGGTGGTCCAGTCGGCGGTCCATTACACCCACTGGCCGACCTTTTTCATCGGCGCCCTGGCCCTGGCGATCATGATCGCCCTGAAGCGCTTTGCCCCCAAGGTGCCCAATGTCCTGGTGGCGGTGGTCATCACCACCCTGCTTTCGTGGATGCTCGGTTTTGAACACAATACCACCGCCGACAGCAAGGCCATCGCTTCACCGGCGGCGCTGAAGACCATCACCGCCTTCAATGAAGCCACCAACGGCATCCCCCCCCTGGCCGAGGCCCGGACCAAAACCAGCAAGGCGCTTGAAGAGGCCAAAAAAGGCCATCATGCCATTGCCCGTCTCGACGCCGAACACCAGGACCGGGTTATCCAGAGCCAGATCGAGGAACTCAAGGACAAGGCCCACCTCTATCGGGAAGAGCTCCGCATGCTGCTGTTCAAGGCAGCCATCCAGGCGGACAACAGCGTGGTCTATTTCCCGGCGGATCAGCTGCCCATTGACGCCAAAACCGACGGCCGTACCTGGCGCATGCGGGTAGTCAACAGGGCGATCAAACTCGACAAACTGCCGATGACCGGCGGCGGCGAGGTGATCGGCGTCGTCCCCAAAGGGCTACCCTCCCTGTCCGTGTCGAAGGTTGACCTGGGCGTCATGCTCCATCTCTTTCCCTATGCCGCCATCATCTCGCTCCTGGGTTTCATGGAGGCCATTTCCATTGCCAAGGCCATTGCCAGCAAGACCGGCCAGCGCATCGACCCCAACCAGGAACTGATCGGCCAGGGGCTGGCAAACATCATCGGCGCGATCGGCAAGAGCTACCCGGCCTCCGGCTCCTTTTCGCGGTCGGCGGTCAACCTCCAGGCCGGCGCCGCCACCGGCCTGGCCAGCGTCTTCACCGGCCTGACCGTGGTCATTGCCCTGCTGTTTTTCACCCCCCTGCTCTACCATCTGCCCCAGTCGGTGCTCGCCGCCATCATCATGATGGCCGTCATGGGCCTGATCAACGTTTCGGGTTTTCTCCACGCCTGGAAGGCGCAGTGGTACGACGGCCTGATTTCGATCCTCTCGTTCCTCTGCACCCTCTGGTACGCACCCCACCTCGACAAGGGCATCATGCTCGGCGTGGTGCTCTGCCTGCTGGTCTTCCTCTATAAAAACATGCGGCCGGTGGTCAGTTCCCTGACCAGAGACCGAAGCAAGGTCCTGGTATGCGCGGTCGCCAAAGGGTTGGAGGAGTGTAAATACCTTTCCATCATCCGCTTCGAAGGTCCGCTCTTTTTTGCCAACGCCAGCTACCTCGAGGACAAGATCTCCGACCTGATGCTGTGCAAGGCGACCCTGCGTCACGTCCTGATTGTCGCCAACGGC
>CAIMMA010000151.1 GCA_903842475.1 uncultured bacterium | reverse complement strand
GGGTGGCGTCGGGCCGGCAGGAAGGGCCCGATGCCAACAGATAAAATAAAGATTTGGGTAAGGTTATGTTTGATGCTGAAAAATTGTTAGGCAAGATAGTCGGCGAGGTCATGGGCAAAAAAAGTGGATCCCATGGAGGCAATACTTCGCTGTTGGGTGGGCTTACTTCCGGCTCCGGACTGATGACCATGATCGGCTTGGGGGTTGGCGCCTTCGAGATCCTCAAGCAGCAAGGGCAACAAAATCATTCCCAGGGCGTGGCGCAGGCGCCGCCTGCACCAGGGGGCAATCCTTTCGCGACCGGAGCGCCCCCGCCTCCGCCTCCCGCCGGTGGATTTCAGGCGCCTCCTCCCCTTCCGTCCATGCCCGGTACGGTTCCGGCCACAGCCGGAGCACCGGCCATGGTGCCGCCAGCAAACAGCAACGATGTTAACGCCCCCGTGGGGGCGGAGCTGGCGGTTCGCCTGATCCAGGCGATGGTGGCTGCCGCCCATGCAGATGGCGCCATGGATCAGGCGGAAGAACGGGCGGTGCTGGACAAGCTGCGGGGGGCCGAGTTAAGTCAGGAAGAAAAAATGTTTCTGCTCGACGAGCTTCATCAGCCCAAAAGTGTCGAGGCGTTGACCGCCGGCATTAATAATCCCTCAGTGGCCAAAACCATGTACATGCTGGCGGTCGCCGCTGTCGAGATTGATACCGAAGCCGAGCGGGCCTGGCTGGACAAATTGGCCCGGCAGCTTGGCTTAAGCAAGGAGATGCAAGCCTTTATCGAAGAACAGCGCTGACCGATGTGCGAGCATGATCGGCATCCTTCCTTGGGGTGCCGTTCATGCCCCGGGTTGCAGTGGTTTAACGTTTGAGCATGTCGGCGATCCCGCCGAGCATTGAACCCTCGTCCTGCCCGCCGCCCCCAGTTTGCGGTGCCGCTTCCCATATTCGCCCGGCCAGGCGGGAGAAGGGCAAGGACTGCAGCCAGACATGGCCCGGACCGCGCAGGTTGGCAAAAAAGAATCCTTCGCCGCCAAAGATCGCCGACTTTACATTGCCGACAAATTCAATATCATAGGCAACCGTACCGGTCAGCGCCACCAGGCAGCCGGTGTCGACCCGGAGCAATTCGCCGGCGACCAGTTCCTTTTCAACAATGGTGCCGCCGGCGTGGACGAAAATCTGGCCATCGCCGTCCAGTTGCTGCATGATGAACCCCTCGCCGCCAAAGAGGGCCACCCCGATTTTCTTCTGAAAAGCAATTCCCACCGAAACTCCCTTGGCCGCGCAGAGGAAAGCGTCTTTCTGGCAGATGATCCGGCCGTTGTATTTAGAGAGCTCCAGCGGAATGATCTTGCCCGGATAAGGAGCGGCAAAGGCAACCTTGCCCTTGCCGTTCCCGGTGTAGGTGAAGATGGTGGTGAACAACCCCTCGCCGGTGATCAGCCGTTTGCCGGCTCCCAGCATTTTGTCGAAGAAGGTTCCGGACTGCGAAACAACGGAACCGTCACCGAACACTGTTTCCATTACGATCTGATCGTGCATGTACATCATGGCGCCGGCTTCGGAAATGACGCTTTCCTGGGGGTCGAGTTCTATTTCGACAAACTGCATCTCGTTGCCGAAGATGGTGTAGTCGATTTCATGGGATTGCTTGCCTGAGAAGGGAGGTGGTGTCTGCGCCGCTGAACCTGCTTGTAATTCCTGTACCCGACCGGCGGGTTGCCAGTCGGCAAAACCGTCTCGCCAGACCATGGTGGCCTCGTTGTATTGTCCTGAGGCCAGACCGCTGAGCACCTGCTGGGTGGTGAAGGGACCATAGGATTTTCCGTCGAGGGCAATAAACCAGTTAGACATGAAACACCTCAGTTTTGCAGAGTAAAAAGGAAAAAGAGCAACCGTCATATAGCCCTATGCTAAACGGATTATTCGGGAGAAGGAAAGCATTATTTGTATTTTTCCATACATCCGTATTTCAGGGCCCAGTTTCGATGCGAAATGGCGACAGGGCAGCGATGCAGAGATATTTTCACCCAAGCTTTGATAAAGATTGCAATCAGCAAAATAAGATATATAAAATCGCCAAAATATTTTCATCCTTAT
>CAIMMA010000150.1 GCA_903842475.1 uncultured bacterium | reverse complement strand
GCCGGCGAAGGCTTAACCGAGCAGGGAATGCCTGATCTCGCCGTCGACCATGGTGAGTACGGCCCGGCCTTGCAGCCGCCAGCCGAGGAACGGGGTGTTGCGACTTTTGGAACACACCTGCTCTTGGGTGTAGAGCAACTCGCGTTCCGGATCGATCAGGGTGACGTCCGCCGGGACTCCGGGGCTGAGGGTCCCGCCGGGGATGGCGAGGATGGCGGCCGGATTGACCGCCATGAGCTCGACCAGCCGTTTGGCATCGATCACCTGGTCGCGCACCAGGGCGAGCGCCAAGGGCAGGGCGGTTTCCAGGCCGATGATGCCGTTGGCCGCGGCATCGAATTCGGTTTCCTTTTCGAGGATGGAATGGGGGGCGTGATCGGTGGCAATGGCATCCAGCGTCCCGTCGGCCAAGGCCCTTCGGATCGCCTCCCGGTCGGCCTCCGAGCGCAGCGGCGGGTTCATCTTGGTGTTGGTGTCATACTCGGCCACCGCCGCCTCGGTCAGGGTGAAGTAATGGGGCGCGGTTTCGGCGGTTACCCGCACGCCTCTCGCCTTGGCTGAGCGAATCAGGTCAACGGCCATGGCCGTGCTCACATGGGCGATATGCACCCGGGTACCGGTGAACTCGGCCAGGGCAATCTCCCGGTAGACCATGATCGATTCGGCGGCGGTGGGGATGCCCTTGAGGCCGAGTCGGGTCGACATCGCGCCTTCGTTCATCACGCCGCTGCTTAAGCTGGGCTCTTCGCAGTGCGCAATCACCACCAGGCCGAAATCGCTGGCATATTCAAGCGCCCGCCGCATCAACTGGCTGTCGCGGACCGGCCGGCCATCGTCGGAGACCGCGACCACGCCCGCAGCTCGCATCTCGCCGTATTCCGCCAGCTGGTGGCCTTCAAGGCCCTTGCTGATCGCGCCCACCGGATAGACCCGGACCGCGGCCTGGGCGGCGCGGGCCAGGATCAGAGCGGTCACAGCCCGGCAGTCGTTGACCGGCCGGGTGTTGGGCATGCAGGCTACGCCGGTGAAACCGCCGGCAACGGCGGCGCGCGCTCCTGAGAGGATGTCTTCTTTATATTCCTCGCCGGGCTCGCGGAGATGGACATGCATGTCGATCAGGCCCGGCACCACCCAGCAGCCGGCGGCGTCTATCTCCGCGGTCTCCGGGGGGACGGCTTGATCCGGCCCGGCAATCCGCCCGTTAAGAATAAGAAGGTCCCTGATCTGATCGGTATGGTTGCCTGGATCGATAATTCGACCGTTTTTTATATGCCAGGAGGTGTTCATCGGCAGTCTCCCTGAGATGAGGGGCAAGGGCGTAGGGGAGCGGATACGGACAACGGCCTCATTGGGTGTTCCCCATCACCAGGTAGAGCAGGGCCATGCGGACCGCCACGCCGTTGGTCACCTGGTCGAGGATAACGGACTGGGGTCCGTCGGCCACCTCCGGGTTCAGTTCCACCCCCCGGTTGACCGGGCCGGGGTGCATGACCAGGGCGTTGGGACGGGCCAGGGCCAGCACCGAACCGGAGATGCCGAACTGGCGGGAATATTCGCGGAGCGACGGCAGCAGGGGATCGTTCTGCCGCTCTTTCTGGATGCGCAGGGTCATGACCACATCCGCATCCCGGACCGCCTGCTCCAGCGAAGTGCAGACAATGGCCCCCAACTGCTCGATCCCCTTGGGGATCAGGGTGGAGGGGCCGTAGACATACACCTCGGATCCCATCTTGGTGAACCCGACGATATCGGAGTGGGCCACCCGACTGTGGGCGATGTCGCCGATGATGGCGATTTTCAGTCCGCTTAAAGTGCCCCGGTGTTCCTTGACGGTGAGCAGGTCAAGCAACCCTTGGGAGGGGTGCTCATGGGCGCCGTCACCGGCGTTGATCACCGCGGCGTTGACGTGACGGCTAAGCAGGTGCGGAGCCCCGGAACTGGAATGACGGATGATGATAATGTCCGGGTGCATAGCCGAAATGTTTTTGGCGGTGTCGATCAGGGTTTCCCCTTTGGTGGTGCTGCTGGTGGAGGCGGTGATGTTGAAAGTATCGGCGCTCATCCGTTTGGCGGCGATCTCAAAGCTCAGCCGGGTTCGGGTCGAGGGCTCGAAAAAGAGGTTGATGATGGTGTGGCCGCGCAGGGTCGGGACTTTCTTGATTGGTCGGGCGGAGATTTCCTTGAATGAATCGGCGGTGCTGAGGATATAGGCAATATCCTCGCTGGAGAGCTGTTCAATACCCAGGATATGGCGATGCGAAAAAAAGTAGCCGGTTGCCATGGCGCCTCCGGTGGTTAATGAACGATATCCCCCAGCCGATTCCAGCGAATGGAACGCAGTCGGGCCGGAGAGAACAGGGGTTGCTGTACATCCCACGACCAGTAGATGACCCAGGCCTTTCCTCGGACGGCCTTGAGATCGACAAAACCCCAGAATCGGCCGTCAAAGCTATTATCGCGGTTATCACCCATGACAAAGAGCTTGCCCGCCGGGACCGTCATCGGCCCTAAATTGTCGCGGGGTGCGGTGGCGGCCGGAAGGATAAGCGTGTCTTTAAAAACCCCGTGGGTATCGTTGAACGGTTTGTTGTTGATAAAGATTTTTTTATCCCGGATTTCGACGGTATCGCCGGCCGTGGCGATCACTCTCTTGATGTAATCCAGGTCCGGGTTTTTGGGAAACTGAAACACCACGATATCGTTGGGTTTAGGGTCGGAAATGGGAATCAGGGTCGAGCCGGTGAAGGGCATCTTGACGCCATAGATGAACTTGCTGACCAGGATGTGGTCGCCGATTTCCAGGGTCGGCAGCATTGAACCCGAGGGAATTTTGAACGCCTGAATAATGAAGGTGCGGATGAACAGGGCGAGCAGGACGGCAATGAAAATTGCCTCCACATTCTCCCGCAATACCGATTTCGTTGCCTGTTGGTCGGATTTTGTCACAAAAGTCCCGGTAAGTAGAGGGCAAGGTTAAAAAAAATTTTGACAAAGCTACCCGAATGAACGGTAAAATTCAAGAAGGTTTTGCCGACCGTGTCCTACAGGATATTGCTTCGGCCGTTGTTTTGTTTATGAGAAAACCGCTATGTTGAACAAGACCGGTATCTTGTCGGGATCCCTGCTTCGTGGTGGGCAACAGGCGCCGGTTGCAGGAGGCGGTATCCTGGTTTTTCTGCTTGACGAACTGGCCGGTATTCGTCATTTGTTTCAAACGTAACATTGTTTCGGCAGGTTAGATCTCGATACCCTCGGGCAACGCCCCTGCGGCCGCCGATACGCATGTGACCGGCTGGCCGATCCGCGAACCCGAATGCAACCCAGTTGCCAGAACGGAGTGACCATGCATCGCACGACCCAAGTGTTCCTTTTGTTCCTGGCCGTCATCCTCTCCGGTTGCGGCCGCCCTGGGGCGGGGCCGCAACCGGTCGATCCGGCGTCCATTGCTTCGCCGATCGACCTGACCCTGCTGCATATCAACGACCATCACTCGCATCTCGATGCTGAAAATACCACCCTCCAGTTAGCTACCGGCCCGGGCAAGCGCGAACCCATCACGGTGGAGCGCGGCGGTTTTCCCCGGGTAACGGCGGCCATCAAAGCGTTGGCCCAAAAGAACGTCAATGTCATCAAAATGCATAGCGGCGACGCCACCACCGGCGATTTGTATGCCACCTTGTCCGCAGGCAAGGCCGATGCCGAGATGATGAACACGGTCTGCTTCGATACGTTTAATCTCGGCAATCATGAGTTTGACAACACCGATGCCGGGGTAAAGCAGTTCATGGCGTTTTTGCATGCCGGTGCGTGCAGGACGCCGCTGTTGAGCGCCAATGTCCGGTTCGGTCCCCGTTCGCCCATGGCCGGGACCGTGGCTCCGGAAACCGTGCTGCCTTCGGTGGTGATCGAGCGCGGCGGTCAGCAGATCGGGGTGATCGGCTTGATCGTCGCCGGTAAAACCAAGAATTCTTCAAGGCCCGACAGCGACACCACCTTCCAGAATGAGGCGGCCACCGCCCAGGCGGAAATAGATCGGCTCAGAGCCCGGGGCATCAACAAGATCATCTTTTCGACCCATATCGGGTACCGGGCGGACCAGGCCCTGGTGCGGCAACTCAGCGGCGTCGACGTGGTGGTGGGGGCGGATTCCCACACCCTGCTCGGCCCGGAGGCCTTGCAGGAGTACGGGATTTCCCCGGAAGGTCCCTATCCCACCAAAAGCACCGATAAAGACGGCCAGCCGGTCTGCATTGTCCAGGCCTGGCAGTACGGGTATGTGGTGGGCGAAACCCGGGTGCGCTTCGACCGGGACGGGGTGGTGACCGATTGCACGGGCACCCCCTGGCTGATCATCGGCGACACTTTCAGTCGCCCGGCTCCCCCGGCGCTCAGCGCCGAGGAGACCGCCGCCATCCGGGCCGACATCGTTGCTGGCCAGTTGCTGCGGATCACCGCACCGGACCAGGAGGCCGCGGCGCTCCTGGCGCCCTATAAACAGCAAAAAGAGGCGCTGGGCGAAAAAGTGGTGGCCACAACCGGAGATAATCTCTGTCTCCGTCGGGTTCCCGGATCCAAACGCGATGCGTCCCGATCGACCCAGGGCGATGTATGCAATAAGAATGAGGCGGTGAACCGACATGGCGGCGATATCCAGCAGATCGTTGCCGAGGCCTTCCTCCAGCAGGGGAAAGCCTATTTTCAGGCCGATCTTTCGATGCAAAACGGCGGCGGGGTCCGGGCGGATATTCCTACGGGAAAAATAACGGTGCAGGATATTTATACGGTGCTGCCTTTTAAAAACACCCTGGTGGAACTGCAGGCCACCGGTGCGGAGATCAAAGCTGCTTTGGAAGATGCGGTCGAAGGGGTGGTCGGGCCGGCCCTCAATACCGGTTGCTACCCGTATACCGGTGGCTTGCGCTGGAATATCGACCTCAACAAATCGAAGGGCGCGCGTTTGTCAAAGCTGGAACTCCGTGTGGCCGACGGCTCCTATCGTCCCTTGGTCCCCGACCGGACCTACAAGGTGGTCACCCTCAGCTTTCTCGCCGATGGCGGCGATTCCTACACGACGCTGAAATCGATCACGGGCGAGCGCCGGGTGGAGGTCGGGCTCGACTACGCGGAGGCCTTCTTGCAATATGTCGAAAATTTACCGGGTCGGGAAAAAGTGCTGAGAAAATTGCCGGTCAAGGATTACAGCACCCAGGTGTTTATCGATACCCCGTGAGCATGGCGGCGCCGGGCATGAGGCCGCCTTGTGATGGTTCGCGGGGGCGACCGTCTGCCGCAGCGGCTGGGGCTTGAAGAGGAACCGATACCTCGGGATTGATCCCGGGCGGGGCCTGCTTGCCCACTTTGTAGGAGAAGAGGCGTTGCGCACGGATTGCCGAAATCGGTAAATTGTTTGCCGGCGCAATGACGTGATCACACCAACATGCGGGAACGATTCGGGATAAAACGCAATATTCGACATGAATGTGCTTGTTTTGACCATTGACAGTGCTTTCCTTCTCATTTATAGTCACCGCTACATTGGGATTGACAGAATTATAGACAGACAACATCAAGGATATTCAGCAAAAAGGAGGAGGTGAATTTATTTAGAGTTGCGAAGTACTATGCTGCATGCAGTTAAACAAAACTTAAAAAAGGGGGAGTGCATAAATGTCTCAAACGCAAACTACTTTTCCAAGATGGATTCCATTACTTGGGGGTCTTTTAGGCAGCACCACTTGCGGTTTACTGTTGTACGCTTTTAGTGTTTTCATCAGACCTCTACAGGCCCAGTTCGGCTGGACTGTTCCCGAGGTTGCCATGGCCTACGCGCTCATCTGTCTGGTCTTCGGCCTGGTAACCTTTCCCGCCGGTCGCATGAGCGACAAGCTCGGTCCGAGAAACGTCGTGCTCTTTGGTGGAATCATCATGGCCTTCGGCTTTTTCATGGTTTCCACCATCACCCCACCTGATCCTGCCGTGGTTAAAGCTGGCGGCGATGCCCTCAAGGCCGCCAACAGGACACCTTTGTATCTTCTGTATCTCTATTATGGTATCATCGCTGGTTTCGGCGGCGGTTGCGTCTATCTGCCACCTATTGCCACCGCACCCAAATGGTGGCCTGATCGTCGCGCGTTGGCCACCGGCTTTACCGTTGTCGGCTTGGGACTTGGTTCCTTCATTATGGCCCCGCTGGCCACCGGCATGATCAATCACTTTGGCAGCGCCCTTCCAGTTTTTAAATACGTCGGTATGGCCATGGGTGTCATGGTTGTCTGTGCGGCCTTCTGTCTGAAGATACCACCGGCTGGCTACAAACCGGCTGGCTGGAATCCGCCTGCTGCTGCAACCGGAGCTGGTGCACCCAAAGCCACTCGCGACTTCACCTATGAAGAAACCAAACAGTCCCCGCAGTTCTGGCTGCTCTGGGCCGCCTATTTCTGCGGATCTTTTGCCGGTCTGATGTGCATCGGCCTGATCGCAAGACACGGTATCGACGCCATGTCGATTGCCTATAAAGCAAAAATGGGCTTAGATGCGGCTGGGGTAATCCCCAAGGATGCCATGAAGACCATTTCCATGGCTGCAGCCGGTGCTCCCGCCGCCCTGGCCATCACCAATGCTGCTGTTCGAATTCTGATTGGCCCGCTGGCTGACAAGATCGGCACCAAGAAAATCTTTATCACCCTGTTCATCATCCAGGCCGTTGCCTTTTTGATGCTCTTCCCTGCAGGTTCAACGGCTACCATGCTGGCACTGTGCGCTGCCCTGATCGGCTGGAACTACGGGGCGATGTTCACCCTGTTCCCGGCCACCCTGCTAAGCTACTACGGTCCGACCGCCCAGGGCTCCAACTATGGTCTGCTCTTCACCGCTTGGGGCGTCGCTGGTTTCTGCGGCCCCTATTTTGGTGGTAAGATACAGGCTATAACCGGTTCCTATTTTGTGCCGTTCGCGCTCGCTGCAGGCGTCTTGGCTGTTGCGGTTGTCATCCTCGCCACATTGAAAGCACCTGAGAAGAAACCTGCATAAATCAACTGGCTTGATTTGTTGATGTCCCAAAAGGGGCGTTCCGGGAAACCGGGACGCCCCTTTTTTCGTTTGTCAGTACAGGCAAGTTCGTCTGGGCGAGCATTGCAGGTCCATAATTCTTTTTTGCCAACTCGCCAAGTTTTCACAACTGCCCGAAAGGGTTGCTACGGCAAACCCTTGATCGCTACCAGGATTACCGTGATATTGTCTCGGCCACCTGCCTTATTAGCCGCTTGCACCAGATCTTCGACCGTTTCGCCGACCTGGTCGGCTCGAGTTTCGATGAGTTCGGCAATGCGCGCGTCCGGCAGCATACTGGTCAGGCCGTCGGTGCACAGCAGCAGCATATCCCCGGCAACCACCGGCCGGTACAAGATCGAGGCGGTGACCGTCGCTTCGGCACCAATTGCCCGGGTGATGACATGGTGTTGCAGCGAGTGGACGGCCTGCTCGGCGGAAAGTGCCCCATTGTTGATTAAATCATTGACCAGGGAGTGATCGCTGGTCTCCCGGCTGAGCACATGGTTTCGCCAATGATAGACCCGACTGTCGCCCACATGGGCAATCGCGATGGTCTCGCCGCGGAGTTGCACCATGGCCAGCGTGGTGGCCATATTGCGGGCCAGAGCAATTTTATGCTGGTAGGTGCGGGTATTGACTGTGGCGATTATTTCCTCAAGCGGCGGGATCCCCGGCCCTGAAGGTATGGTATACAGGTCCTGCAGATGGGCAAGAGCTGTTTTGCTGGCAATGTCGCCCGCCTCCAGACCGCCCAGGCCATCGGCCACCGCAAAGACGCCGGCGTCGCCGAGGATAAGCAGGTGGTCTTCATTGCCCCGACGCACTCTCCCCGTATCGGTCATGCCTGCATAGGCGATCCGGTAGCCAAAGAGCTGACCGCTTCCTTGTATGAGGCGCATTGGTCAGTCCCTCCTTTTGCAAAACCCGTCAAACATGAAACCCGGCATGGTCATTTGACTGTAAACGAACGGCGTGAGCTGCGGGTCTGTCCCCGGGCGCTAATCTGTTGGGTAATCGTGTATTTACCGGGTTTCGCCGAGTCGGGAATGGCAAAGGTGAGGGTGTTTTCCCAGGTGCCGTTTTCTTTGTCATCGGTTTCGTCCTTGAGCACCGACAATTCCTGGCCGCCCATGGTCAGCGTGTTTTTTTCCCTGAGCTTTATGCCCTTTTCGGGAGCTCCCGAAATGACATACCGCAGGGTCAGTTGCACCTGATCGCCGGGTGCAACTTTGGTCGGAGCGACCCTGGAATTTTTGATCGCGAGAACCAATCCGCCGGCGGCCCCCGCGGTAGTTGGGGTTCGAGGGGGTTTCGTGCCGGTTATTTTCCGGGTTGTTTGCTTGATGGACCTGCCCAGATCATCAAAAAAATCCCCCACCTTGCTTCTTGGTTCCTCCTGGGTCGCCACATACCCGGCCCCGGCCCCGGCGGTAAAGATCAAAGGCGCGCAACCGGTCAGCAGGAGTGTGAGGGCAAGGACCAGGGCAAGGGAGAGTTTTATCGGCATCGAATCAGGGAGTCCTTATCAGCGAATTTTACGGGAGTGGGTTTCTATAACCTGCCATTCCTGGGGCTCTAGAGTTCCGGCCCCTTTGGGAGGATCAATCGTCTTGGATTCACCATGTGGATCTTGTCGGACGGCTTCAACGGTTTGCAAGGCGGAAGGCTTTTGGTCGGTTTCCCGGTCAACCGGCGACTGGTCCGATTTGGCGGCTTGCTTGGTCGGAGCCGCCGCCGTCGGGGCTGATTCGATCGAGATCTCGGGTTGCGCTGCCGGAGCCCTGAACCAATGGGCCCGCAGAACGTAGGCGGCAAGCGCAATCACCAGGGCCGCCGCCAGATAGAGCCATTTCGGTGTGGAGGTCGGGAAGGTTCGGGGGCGGCCGACAGCCGGATTAAGCACGGTGTCCGTGGCCCGGGGATTGGCGGCGGTGGAACTGTTTGCGGTTGCCAGCAGGGTCGCATCCGGGGCCGAATCGGGGCGGCATCCCGGGGTCGCTTCCAGATGCTCGAGGCCATCGAGGAAGGAGAGGGCCGCCTGATAGCGGTCCTCAGGTTTTTTGGCCAGAGCCTTGTGCAGCGCCGCTCGGATTGCGGCCGGCAAGGCGGGGGGCAGATCCTCCAACCTGGGGTCCTGCATGAGGTGTCCGGTGAAAACCTCGGTCAT
>CAIMMA010000149.1 GCA_903842475.1 uncultured bacterium | reverse complement strand
TGACCACCATTTTCCGGCAGGCGCAACAGTCGGCCATTATCGGTGCCGCCCACCAGATCAACCGGGGCGAGGTGCCGTCCCTGGACTCCCCTTTCAAGACCCCTGCATTGTGGAAGGAATCCGATTGTTTTTTTATCGATTCCGCCGAAGCCACCCAGCAGCAGCTGCAGTTCGTCAACCGGGTGAAATTTCACTATGCCGGCATCGAGACCCGCGAGCAGTTGTTCGCCCAGACGCCCTATGACCCGGTCCTCCCCGAGGAGGGGGCGGCCGATCCCTACGCCTTCAAGGTGCCCGAACAATTCAGCCATGTCGCCCTGGGGACGCTTGCGACCGCCGATGGCGCGGCCCGCGAACTGCTGGCCCTGGCGAAAAAGACCCACCCCTGGTCCAGCCTCTATTACGGCCTGACCGCAGTGGATGTGGTGCGCAAGCTGTACCAGGAATGGATCCCTAAATATTTGGGAGCCGGGGTCGAGATTCAAGTGCTGTGCCCAATGATCCGGGGCAGTCTGGGCGCGGCCAACCTCAACAAAATGCTGCAGCACAACGTCAACCCGGCCGGAGAACACAAAGCCGAATTGACCGTCGGCGAGCGGATCTTTCGCACCGGCGACCGGGTCATCCATCGCCGCAACAACTACGAATTAAACGTGTTCAACGGCGACATCGGCCTGATCCAGGCGATCGACAATACCAACCTCACCTGCGAAGTGGTTTTCTTTCCCGACGGGCGGCGGGTGGAGTACAACCGCGACCAGATCACCGAACTGGATCTGGCCTATGCGATCACGGTTCATAAATCGCAGGGCTCGGAGTTCGATGTGGTTATCATCCCCGTGCTGACCCAGCATTTTCGTATGTTGTTCCGGAATCTTATCTATACCGGCCTGACCCGGGGCAAGAGGCTGGCCATCCTGGTCGGGTCCCGGCAGGCCCTGGCCATGGCGGTGCGCAACCGCGACACCTCGAAACGTCAGACCGCGTTGGCCCTGCTCATTGGGGAGTTTCGAGTTGGACTGTGAGAGCAACGACCGTCGGCCGCCGGATCGAATCGCTCTCCGTGATCCACCCAGACTCCCCTTGAAATAACTTACCGTTGTGCTAGGTTGTGGTCGATGTCGTCTACCATGCCTGCCTGTATCCGGGGGTAACCCTTCACTTTCACAGAATAAACCCAAACGTATGTCAGCAAGAATTATCAGCGGAATCGAAACCGCCAAGGCTATCCGCGAAGAGCTCACCGTCGAAGTGGCCAATCTCAAACAAAAGCACGGCCTTACTCCCGGCCTGGTGACCATCCTGGTGGGCCAAGACCCGGCCTCGGAATCCTATGTGGCGGCCAAGAATAAAACCGCCCATGCCCTGGGCATCCATTCCGAGCAGGTCACCCTGGCCGCGGACACCAGTGAGGCCGAGTTGCTCAAAATTGTGGATACGTACAACCGCAATCCCGCTATCCACGGCATTCTGGTGCAGCTGCCCTTGCCTCGGCATATCAATGAGGCCAGGGTGCTGTTTGCCATCGATCCGGCTAAGGATGTCGACGGCTTCCATCCGGTCAATGTCGGCAAGATGATGCTGGGCGAGCCATGTTTTCTGCCCTGCACCCCCCACGGCATCCTCGAGTTGCTGCAGCGTTCGGGGATCGAGACCTCCGGGGCCGAGGTGGTGGTGGTCGGCCGCTCCAATATCGTCGGCAAGCCGATTGCCAATCTGATGCTGCAGAAACGTGCCGGCGGCAATGCCACGGTCACCGTCTGCCACACCCGCAGCCGTGACATGCACTTCCACACCCGGCGGGCCGATATTTTGATTGTTGCCGCCGGGGTGGCGAAGATGATCAAGGGGGATCAGGTCAAGGACGGGGTGGTGATTATCGACGTCGGGGTCAACCGTATCGGCCAGGCGGCCAGCGGCAAGGCCATTCTGGCCGGCGATGTCGATTTCGATACGGTGGTCGGCAAGGCCGCCGCCATCACCCCGGTGCCCGGCGGCGTCGGGCCCATGACCATCACCATGCTGATGAAAAACACCCTGCAGGCCGCAAAACAGGCGGCGGGGATCGATTAAACCGGAGCGGTGGGGCGGAGCCATGACTGAAAACAAAACAACCTGCAATACCTGCGGCGGCAGTGGCGAAATCGGCTTTTTCCAAGGCGAAAGCCGGTTTTTCATCACCAGGGAAGAGTGTCCGGCCTGCTGCGGCCTCGGGTACGTGCTCGACGAGGAACCCTCTGCGCAGGCTCCTGGTTTTTCCAAGGAAAAAAACAATGAAGCAAAGGAGTAAAGGCAATGGATACCAATGATCTCTGGGATGCGCTCGGCTCCCTTGACGACGAGCAGGCCTACCAGGTGCTGACCCAATTGTTTGCCCGCTATGAAAAGTGCCGGGAGCTCAACTCCGCCGATCCGGAAGCGCAGGCATTCTTTCAGGCATTGTCGGTCATCATGGCCCAGGTCCAATCCTGTAACGTCAGCCGGCGCTGATCGGTTTTTCCTCCCGTTTGCTTATGTTAAGACGCGTTTGGCAGATTGCGGCTATCAGTTTGCTGGCTCTGTTGATTGGTGGTGTCGCCGGTGGTGTTTCCAATGCCGACGAACTCGAACGGTGCCTGCAGGAAAAACTGGCCACCGCCGCTGACACCGTCATGGTGGGTGAACTGCGCCGGCAATGTCGGCAGATGCAGGACCTCGGTCCGGAAACCGTCTCAGGCCAAAATGCCAACCGGGGCGCGGTTGAGATACGCCAGCAGCAGGAACGGGAAATCGTGCTCAAGCCGTTTAGCGTCATGACCCACAAACCCAACTATATCCTGCCCGTGGCCTACAATCGGGCTGGATACAGCTCCAAGGACGACAGCTCCTACGATTTTGATCCGGTCGAGGCCCAGTTCCAGATCAGCATCAAATCACCCTTGGTGGTGGGGTTGATCGATGACCGTATCGATATCTACGCCGCGTATACCAATCACAGTTTCTGGCAGGTGTACAACAACGCTATCTCCTCACCCTTCCGCGAAACCGTCCATGAACCCGAGCTGTGGGTGCAGTTCAACAGCAAATGGGATTGCTTCGGGATCAGGAACACCTGGAACGCCATGGGGATCAATCACCAGTCCAACGGGCAGAGCGGCGATTTGTCGCGGAGCTGGAATCGGTTGTACGCTTCCTTTGTCTTTGAGTACGGCAACCTCGGGGTGAGTCTTACCCCCTGGTATCGCCTGCCCGAAAGCGCCCACGATGACGATAACCCCGACATTGCCGACTATCTCGGTCATTACGAAATAAGCGCCACCTATAAATGGGACGACCATACCTTCAGCCTGATGACCCGAAACGCACTTGAATCCGATTTTCATCGGGGCGCTATCCTGGCCAGTTGGAGTTTTCCCCTGGGGAACTGGCCCTATCTGCGCGGCTATGTGCAATATTTCAATGGGTACGGCGAAAGCCTGATCGACTACGACCAGTATGTCAACCGGGTTGGGGTGGGCTTTTCGCTCTCCGACTGGCTGTAGATACCCCTTGGCGAGAACAATTGTGGGTATCTCAAAGTTGACCTGGAAGAGTATTGTAAAGGAAGCAAGAGGGCTGCACCCGAAGCCAACCCCCTCTGGTGTCGAGGAATTCAAGCGCGAGCTGGCTGGGTGCAAGTTTGCGAAAGGGTCGGTCCCGTTTTCCCTCGGCAAGCCAAGGCCTCTGCGTCTGATAGGAATAATCGTCAAATTCGGGGTAAACGAGGTCAAGGGGAAGTCAGCGTACAAGAAAGGGAAGAAAGATGACAACTGCACTGTTTGACACGTGGACAGACACGTATGATCGCTGGTTTGAAACCCCAACAGGTCGGCTTGTCAGAAAATACGAATCAACCCTCCTGCTTGAGTTCCTGAAGCCACGCCCTGGTGAAAGAATTTTGGACGTGGGATGCGGCACCGGTATTTTCACACAAGAGGTCTTGGACTGCGGAGCCATCGTGACCGGCATCGACCTGTCAGTTCCCATGCTCAAAAAGGCGTTTATTCGTATGGGTAACGCCAGTTTCACAGGTCTCTGTGCCGACATGTCCGCTTTACCTTTTCCCAGCAATAGTTTTGATAAAGTTTTTTCAATGACGGCGATTGAGTTTGTAGCTGACGCAAGAAGGGCGATTGCCGAACTTGATCGAGTGACCCGGAAAGGAGGCCGCATTGTTGTGACCACGCTCAACAGTCTCAGCCCATGGGCCCAACAACGGCAACAGAAAGCCCGAAACGGCCATGCCTTATTTCAAAAAATACATTTCAGGTCCCCGGGGGATATGTGTTCGATCGTTCCTGAACGGAGTGTCATCAAGACAGCAATTCACTTCCAGAACAATGATTCTGTGGCCTGCATCCCTGAAATTGAAAGAAGCGGAAGCAAGAAGGGGCTGAACACCGGTGCTTTCCTGGCTGTACAATGGGATAAGGCTTGAGCAGGAGGCTCTTTCGATAATGCGCCCGTAGAATTTTCGGCTCAGGGAGCAGGCATCTCCTGTCCGCATGCACCAATGGACAATTGACTGGTTTGGTCCAACAGTGCTGGTTGGTGGCCCTATTGTTAAGTTTCAAGTCAATCAGGCGTTCTTTCTTTACATCGAAGTGCTATTTGGCTGTATTGTATTGCAGGTTTGGACTTCGACTCCGGATAAACTTTTTTCTGGTCGGGTTGCCGGGTTTTTTTTATTTTCTTAAATGAGTAAGGATGTGTGAAATTTTTGGAACTCATATTGAGCGATTTGCAGGTTCCTGTTGAGAACGATGGGCTTGCTGAACTGGTCGCAGCGGCCTCTCGCAAGTTGCAGGTCGGCCCAAAGGATTTTGTCATTTTAAAAATATTAAGCAAATCCCTGGATATGCTTAATGCTGAGCAGTTTTTTTTCAATTTTTCCCTTGTGGTGCAGATAGCTGATGGTTTTGCAAATGAGCAAAATTTTCCGGTATACGTTGCACGGAACCAGCCGCCTCGCAAAACCATCGGACGGCAGGAAAGGCCAATTATCATCGGGTTCGGTCCTGCCGGCATGTTTGCCGCTCTTGAACTGATTGCTTACGGGTTGAAACCGCTCATCTTTGAACGGGGAAAAATCATCGAAGAACGTACCGTCGATGTGGGTAAATTTATTCAGGAACGAACGCTGAATCCGGAATCGAATATCCAGTTCGGTGAAGGCGGCGCGGGGTCCTATTCCGATGGCAAGCTGTTTTCCAGGCGGGATAATAACACGAGTGTCATTAACAGGGTGTTGCAGACTTACATCAAATTTGGCGCTCCTGAAGCAATCGGCTATATGAGCAAGCCGCACCTGGGGACTGATGTGCTGTGCACCATTGTTGGCAATATCAGG
>CAIMMA010000148.1 GCA_903842475.1 uncultured bacterium | reverse complement strand
TGTGGAGGTCGGGAAGGTTCGGGGGCGGCCGACAGCCGGATTAAGCACGGTGTCCGTGGCCCGGGGATTGGCGGCGGTGGAACTGTTTGCGGTTGCCAGAAGGGTCGCATCCGGGGCCGAATCGGGGCGGCATCCCGGGGTCGCTTCCAGATGCTCAAGGCCATCGAGGAAGGAGAGGGCCGCCTGATAGCGGTCCTCAGGTTTTTTGGCCAGAGCCTTGTGCAGCACCGCTCGGATTGCGGCCGGCAAGGCGGGGGGCAGATCCTCCAACCTGGGGTCCTGCATGAGGTGTCCGGTGAAAACCTCGGTCATTGATCCCTTGAAAGGCGGCGCACCGGTCAGGAGCTCATACAGGATGATGCCCACGGCATAGAGATCGGTGGCCGGGCAGATGGCGCCGAAGGTCTGGGGATCGATCCGTTCCGGAGCCATATAGACCGGCGTGCCGGGGCCTTGGGTGCCCAGCGAAGTCAAACGATTCATGGCGGCCGACTCCGTTTCAATCAGGGCTATGCCGAAATCAGTCAGTTTAACCAGGTGGCGTCCGTCCGGCCCGGGCTGGAGCAGGATGTTCGAGGTCTTGATATCGCGGTGGACCATGTCATGCCCATGGATGCAGGCCAGCGCCCGCAGGACCTGACCGATGATATCCAGGGCGAGGTGGAACGGCAGGCCGCGAGATCCGCCGGAGGCTGCCAATTGTTCGGCCAGGGTCTTGCCGGCAAAATACTCCATCACCAGATAAAGATGCC
The DNA here is from genome assembly GCA_903842475.1 of uncultured bacterium. Lineage (GTDB taxonomy): Bacteria > Desulfobacterota > Desulfobulbia > Desulfobulbales > Desulfobulbaceae > Desulfobulbus. The sequence goes on along the minus strand of CAIMMA010000148.1, from coordinate 2,994 downwards.
CGTTTTCTTCGACCGTGTCATGGAGGGTGACAATATGGGGATGGACCCCGATGGCGGCATGGAGGCGACATTCCCGTGCAATCCGGGCGCGGACCTCGGCATTACCGCTCAGTTCGGGACGGATGGTTTTGACGGCCACCTGCCGGGACAGGCGCTGGTCTTCCGCCAGGTAGACATTGCCCATGCCCCCTTCGCCCAGAGGGCGGATAAGACGATAACGGCCGGCGATACGATCATGGTGGCCGACGACAATGCTGGGAGCGGGACGAACAGTGGTGGGAGCATCGATGAGCGTTTTCAGTCCGTTCAACGGGTGTCCCGGCGTTTCAAGAACCATGCAGCGATAAAAAGCCAGAAAAGGAATTGGGTGACCAGTAGAGAGCCGCCAGTATAATAGACCGACCTCCCGAAGTCAAAACCAATCACCTCCCTGAGCAGCCCGGGAATCCATCCCACCCCTTCGCCGGAGAGCGAATGAAACATCGCGGTACAGACCATGGTCAACCCGGATCGCGCAGGCAGCAGGTTTCCGGCCCACTGGAGGCCGCTGCTCATCCGGACGGAAAAATCCGGCCCCAGGCCGCCGGAGAGGATCAATTGCGGCAGCACGACCGCTATGGCCAGCAGTACCGAGAATCGGCCGGCGGTCGGATCAATGGTGCTCAGGAAAAGGCCGATGGCCGCCGAGCTCCAGGCAATAGTGACCATAACCAGCCAGACCGGCAGAAATGCGGCCATGGGCAGGGCGGGACTGGACCAGCAGAGGGTGAGAAAAAGCAGACATTGCAGGGCGGTGATCGCCAGGCAGAAGGGCAGCTTCGATCCCAGATAGGGCAGGATCGCCAGATGCGACATCCGTTCGCGCCGATAGATCGACTGTTCCGTCGAAATCTCCAGGCAGGCAATAAAAGTTCCTGAAAACACGGCGGTCATGACGATCATCAGCAGGACGCTCATCGGTACGGGCAGGTTGGCAACCCCTTCAAAGCGCAGGGCGTAGAGCAATTCGGGGGCCGAGCGGGCATCCGAGTTGCCGACAGGAGAAAGCAGACTCCTGAGTTGGCTGTCCATGGCGGTTCCACCCCTGAGGGCCGCCTCCAGGTAGGGCTGTTTCCGCGTCCGGATCTGCTCGTCGGCCAGCACGCCGTTCATATGCTGCGACAGGGTCACCAGGGCCAGGAGCACGGGAATGCAGAGAAAGAGCAATAATCGCTGCGGGGCGGCGCAGCGGATGTGCAGATGTCGTTGCGACAGGATGCGCCAGGCACGCCAGGTGCCGAGGTCGGCTATGCCGGCGGCGAGCCGTCCTTTGCCGACGGGCGTAGGGGTTGCGGGCGTCTGGGTCAGGGTCCGGTCGGGACTGGCTTCCTGGTTTGCAAGCAGTTGCAAGGCCGCGGAGGAAAGGCGGGCCTCGATGTGATCCTGGTAGAGCGGGCAATGGCGGTAGCGATGGGCAAAACGGGAGGCGATCATGGCCTGTTCGCCGTTGGTCCGGTCGGTGCTGCCGGCGACGGTCGATCCTTCGACCCCGGTCAGCAGGTCGAAAATATCGGTCGGTCGGATACCGGCCGCGCTTGCTCCGCTGAAATGTTTGAGGGCTTCATCAGGCGTGCCGAAAAAGACCAGCTGCCCTTGGGAGAGAATAACCACCTTGTCAAGCAGGGCGAGGTTATAGAGCACATGGGTGGTGATCACCACGGTGGTGCCGTTGTGGGCCATGCTGCGGAAATGACGCATCAGTCGATCCTCGGTGCTGGGATCGAGCCCGGAGGTCGGTTCGTCGAGAAAAAGGATACTGGGGCGGACGAGCAGTTCGGCTCCGATGGAAACCCGTTTGCGCTGGCCGCCGCTCAATTGGTGCAGCGGGGTGCGGTGGACCTGCGACAATCCCAGGGTTTCGATGGTGCCGTTGACGATGCCATTGCGCTGCACCGGGTCCATATCCGGGGAGAGGCGGAGGCGGGCGATGTAGTCGAGGCTGTCGGCAACGCTCAGTTCCGGATGGAGGATATCGTCCTGCGGGACGTAGCCGATGGTGTTGCGCAGCATGGCCGAGGCCGTGTCCAGGGGAATCTCGTTATACAGAACCTGCCCTCGGCTGGGACGGGTAAAGCCGTTGAGCGCGGTGAGCAGGCTGGTTTTCCCGGCACCGCTGGGACCGAGGATGCCGATAAATTCGCCGGGCTCAAAGGACAGGGTGATGTTGTCGAGCAGGGTTTTGGTTCCGGCCCGGCCGTTGTCCGCGGTCCGGGTCAGGCCGACGCATTCCAGCTTGACCGCCTGGCCGCATTCCCGCTGATGCACCAGGAGTGCGCCATCGCCGGCCAGTTCGAAACGGAAATGGGTGGAACCGATCACCACGGTATCAGAGGGGCTCAGGTCGGCTTCGCGCACGCACTGTCCGTTCACCCAGGTACCGTTGCGGCTGTGCAGGTCGGCCAGGTGCAGCCCGCGAGCGTGGTGTCGGAGGATGGCGTGCCGCGAACTCACCGTCGGCTCAAAACTCAAGGGAATATCGCTGTCCGGGGCCCGGCCGATCACCCATTGTTCCTGCGGGGGCAGGGTGCTCCGCCGAGGTTCGCTGCTGCTGCGGGTTTGAAAACGGAGATGGTTGGTGTGGTCGGCACCGAGGCTGAGCAGATCGCCATCCTGGAGCGCGGTCCGGCCGATCACCCTCTGGTGATTATGAAAGACGCCGTTGGTGGAACCGAGATCTTCGAGCTGGAACGATCCCGGCGCATCGCTGGTCACCCGGGCATGGCGGCGGGAGACGCAGGCCCCGGTCACCACGATATCGCATTGGCTCCCATCGCGACCGATCGTGACCCCCTGGGGAGCGATCCGATATTCCCGGTAGGAAAAACCGGCATCCAGGGCGACCAGGAAACCCGGTGGATCGAGGCTGGGAGGGGGTGGTTGCGAGGCGGCCATGGTGGTTTGTCAATTGTGTGAATCCCGCAGCCTCCGACGGCCCGGGGCTGTCGGAGGCTGCGT
>CAIMMA010000147.1 GCA_903842475.1 uncultured bacterium | reverse complement strand
TTGCCGTTCCCGGCTTTGTGATCATCTTTTTTGGACTGGGTTGTTTAGGTGCCGCAATTGTAGCTGCCATTGCTCCGGATGCTTACACCGCCCAGCTTATAGCCTTCTTAATCGTCTCACTGACCTCGCTTGTAACCCTTCGTAAATTGGCTATGCGCATCTTTGTGGGACGAAGCGAGGTTTCAGAAAACAATGAGACTGGCAACGTGTCCGTCGGCACGCGGATCAAAATCGATCAAGATATCGAACCTGGACAGGAAGCACGGGTGCGATACCGTGGCACCATGTGGACCGCCGTTTCGGAGGATCGTCTCCCCGCTGGGTCCGAAGCCGAAATCGTAGGAGTCGACAAAGTCAACAGGTCCTGCCTCAAACTCAAAATGGCACATCGTCCTTAAATAATAAACTTGCCGCCATTTTTTAATCTTTTTCATTTCAGACTGACCTACTTCCAGACACCAGTCATGTTTCATTACTTTCCAGATCTTGAACAATCATAGGAGAATTCGTCATTATGACCCCAACACTCATTGCTCTTATCGCCGTCGCGGTCCTGGTCATCATCACGCTTGTCAAAGGTGCGGTCATCGTCCCGCAAAAGAGCGCCTTTATCATCGAGCGTCTCGGCAAGTTTGACCGCACACTCGAAGCAGGTTTCCACATTCTTATCCCTTTTGTTGACCGGGCGGCGTACGTCTTCAGTCTCAAAGAACAGGTCGTTGATATCCCCGCGCAAATCTGTATCACCAAAGACAATGTGAGCGTGGAGGTGGACGGCATTATTTATTTGGAAATCCAGGACGCGCACAAGGCTGCCTACGGCATTGACGATTATCTCCGCGCCGCTACGCAACTCGCCCAGACGACCCTGCGCTCTGCCATCGGCAAAATCGATCTTGATAAAACCTTTGAGGAGCGGGACAAAATCAACACCGAGGTGATCGATGCCATCGACCAGGCAGCGATGTCATGGGGAGTTAAGGTCCTTCGTTATGAGATCAAGGATATCACGCCCCCAATATCGGTAAAACAGGCCATGGAGGCTCAGATGACCGCCGAACGTCAGAAACGGGCTGATATTGCCACGTCCGAAGGGTTGCGGCAGAGCATGATCAATCAGTCCGAAGGCGAGAAGCAGAAGCAAATCAATGAGGCCCTGGGCAAGGCTTCGCAGGTCACGCTCATTGCCGAGGCCGATGCCAAGCGAATCGAATTGATCGCTTCGGCCACGGCCGAGGGCATCAATAAGGTGGCCACAGCCATCAAGGAACGAGGCGGGATCGAGGCGCTCAACATGCGGCTGGCCGAACAATACATCACCCAGTTCGGCAACCTGGCAAAGACGAACAATACCATCATTATGCCCAGTAATGTAGCTGACGTCGCCGGCATTATCGCCACCGCGATGTCCACGGTAAAGGAAATCAAGTGAACTGAATCTTCAGGCTGACGGAGTGAGCGGTCGCTCCGCCGAAGGTCGGAGCAGGAAGCAGATCAACAATAATTGCAAGGGGGTACGTATGAGCATAAAGAAGATATTGATGCTGGTCGGCGACTATGTGGAAGATTACGAGGTCATGGTGCCTTTTCAGGCGCTTTTGATGGTGGGGCATGTTGTCCACGCCGTCTGCCCCGACAAGGCTGCTGGCGATACGGTCCGGACCGCAATCCACGATTTTGAGGGGGACCAGACCTATAGCGAGAAGCCCGGGCACAACTTCACCCTGAATGCTACTTTTGCTGAAATCAAGGTCGAAAGCTACGATGCGCTGGTTATCCCCGGTGGGCGGGCGCCGGAATATATTCGCCTTAACGAGCATGTCCTGGAGATGGTGCGGCATTTTTCGCAAGCCGACAAGCCGATTGCGGCCATTTGCCATGGCGCTCAGGTGCTGGTGGCAGCCGGGGTTCTTGAGGGCAAAGCTTGTTCCGCCTATCCGGCGGTGGGTCCTGATGTCACGCGAGCAGGCGGCAAGTATATGGCTCTTTCAATGGACAAGGCCCATGTGGACGGCAACTTGATCACCGCGCCCGCTTGGCCGGCTCATCCTGCTTGGCTCGCTCAATTCCTGCATGTTCTGGGCACGAAAATTGAGCCGTAATGCCTTGAGAAAATGCGTTTTTCCATTTCTTGCCCAAAAGCTGAAGGGGCGTCACCGTCGGTCCTTGCCTGGCTGAAGCAGCAGGCGGAAAATGCATTCGTCAGTTCCGTCAAAAGACAGCACTGACGAATGCATTGTAGAGATACGTTTCAAGATTGGGGATTTGATCTATTGCCTCGATCAAATCAAAGTTAGCTATCGCTCAACCACCGCAGCGATGCCCATGCCGCCGCCGATGCACAGCGTCGCCAGGCCGCTCTTGGCCTCTCGTTTCTCCATTTCATGGAGCAGGGAAACCAGGATCCGAGCGCCGGAAGCCCCAATCGGATGTCCCAGTGCAATCGCACCGCCATTGACATTGACCTTGGTCATATCAAAACCGAGATCCTTAGCCACCGCGATACTTTGTGAGGCAAACGCCTCGTTTGCCTCGATCAAATCGATCTCGTCAAGATTCTTGCCCGCTTTGGCCAGGGCTTTCGGGGTGGCTGCCGCCGGCCCGATCCCCATGATTTCCGGCTTAACTCCCGCCGAGGCATACCCCGTCAGTCGTGCCATCGGTTTGATCCCTAATGATTTCGCTTTCTCCGCAGACATGACAATAATAATTGCGGCGCCGTCATTGATGCCGGAAGCATTGGCAGCGGTGACCATGCCATTGGCTTTAAAGGCGGGCCGGAGTTTGCTGACCATTTCCAGGGTGGTGTCCGGGGTGAAATGCTCATCGGTATCGAAAATGAGCGGGTCTTTTTTCCGGCGCGGGATGGACACCGGCACGATTTCGTTTTTAAACCGGCCGCTCTGGATGGCCACTTGCGCTTTATTCTGCGAGGCCACGGCAAAACGATCCAGCTCATCCCTAGTCAGGTTCCAGGCCTCACAAATATTCTCGGCGGTTGTCCCCATGTGGCAATCGTTCATCGCGCAATGCAGACCATCATTGACCATCATGTCGATCATGCCATTGCTGGGAACATTCATCCGGTAGCCGAATCGAGCCAGGGGCAGCGCATACGCTGTGGCACTCATATTCTCGAAGCCGCCGGCGACGATAATATCGGCGTCACCACACTGTATCGCCTGGGCCGCCATGATAACGGACTTGAGACCGCTGCCGCAGACCTTGTTGATGGTGACGGCGGGAACTTCCAGAGGAATACCTGCTTTGAGCATGGCCTGCCGGGCAGGATTCTGCCCCAGAGCCCCGGTGAGCACACAGCCGAGGATGCATTCATCGACCATTTCCGGCTTAACCCCAGCTCTGTGCAGGGCTTCCTTGATGACCATGGCTCCAAGTTCCACCGCGGGAATATCTTTCAGGGATCCACCGAATTTTCCGACAGCCGTGCGGCAGGCGCCGACGAGGACTACTTCACGCATTGTTTTCTCCTTAGGTTAAATCATTTAGGTGACAGGTCGCGGTACAAATTCCGACAAGCTTTATTCAAGTCGAAAAAATAGATTAAAGGCACTTGAGCCAGCCTATGCCCCACATGCAATGGCCGCAAGGAACGTGGCTGCCGTAACAATCATTTGCCCCCAACAGATTGGCATTGACCAGATCTGTGCAAGGTGCTGAGGTGCAACTCCAGCAGGGTGCATAGTCGTTTAATCCCGCCTCTGCTCTGAAGTTGGCATACTCGGCTTGTTGCCAGATCACCTCGAGCGGTTGTTCATCAATAGCACCGAACACTAGCTCTTCGATGTGTATCTGCTCCTGATTGACCATGCCGGGACAAGTGTGCCATAAAAAATGGCACGGCATGACCTTACCGTTTTTGTTGATAAAGACGGCGTGTTCTTCTATGAACGGGCAAGAACGATGTCTGTTTGCCTGGGCATAGAGCGGCGGCAGGAAAAGCTCAATCCCTCGGTCAGCTGCAAGCGCCCTGGC
>CAIMMA010000146.1 GCA_903842475.1 uncultured bacterium | reverse complement strand
GGCAGCTGACCGCCGAGGTAGGCCTGATGGATGGCGCCACCAAATCATTGACGCTGACGGGTAAGCCGCTGCACACCGTTGTGCCGCATGGCTGGAACAAAGTGTTCCTGCGCAAGGAGAACGAGGGTTTGCCCTCGTTTTACCAGTTGACCGAGGCTGGATTTGACCGGCAACCGCCTGCTGGCCCTCTGCAGCAGGGGATCGAAATCATCCGCGAATATCTGGGCGCCGACGGCAAACCGCTCATCGAGGTCAAGGTGGGGGCGGAGTTCACCGTCCGGCTGCGATTACGGGCCACCGAGCGCGATACCCTCAGCGAAGTGGCGATTGTCGATCTGCTTCCCGGCGGGGTGGAACCGGTGATCGAGATTCCGGCGGAACCGGTGGAAGAGATGGTCGAGGCCGACGAGAGCGGAGAGGGTCAAGCTGCGGGGGAGGCAGGACCCTCCGAAGCAGCATCGAGTGAAAAGGTGTCGACCGGGTGGGAGCCTGATTTTGTTGATACCCGTGACGACCGAGTGGTGTTGTATGCCGGACTCTCTCGTGATGTCGCGACCTACGAATACAAGGTGCGGGCCACCAATGCGGGCGTCTATCGGACCCCGCCCCCGTACGCCGAGGGCATGTACGAGCGAGGCCTGCAGGGCCGCGGTGAGAGCGGCACTTTGACCATCGTCGAGCCGTGAATTCCGGGCCCGGCGACACCAGCACCGGGCTCGGAACCGTTTGGCCGGGGAAACGGGGTTGGCTGTACATCGGCGCAACAGCGCTCCTGCTCTGCCTCGTTCTCGCCGGCCTGCGCCTGCTGCCGGCCGACCCGCTCCGTACAGGCATCCCCTCCTCGTGCCTGGTGCGGGCCGTTGATGGCTCGATGCTGCGCCTGACCCTGAGCCGCGATGGTCAGTACCGGCTCTGGACACCGCTGGAGGAGATACCGGACGCCACGGTGGCGGCTCTTTTGCTCAAGGAAGACCGCTCTTTTTATTGGCACCCGGGCGTCAATCCCCTTTCCCTGACCCGCGCCGTCTGGAGCACCTACGGCCTGGGCGAGCGTCAGGGCGGTTCCACCCTGACCATGCAGCTGGCCCGGCGGCTCTTTCACCTCAACACCCGCAACATTTCAGGAAAGATCAAACAGATTGGGCTGGCTCTCTGGCTGGAGGCCCGCTACTCCAAAAAGGCATTGCTGGAGGCCTATTGCAACCTCGCACCCATGGGCGGCAATATCGAGGGAGTGGGGGCTGCGGCCCGGATTTATTTTGGCAAGGAAGCCAGCCGGTTAACCCTGGCCGAGAGTCTGTCCCTGGCCGTGATGCCCCAGAATCCCGCCAAACGGGGCGATTTCGATGCAGAGCAGCAACAGGCCCGCCGCAGACTGGCCCTGGCCTGGCATGAGCGTCATCCGTACGAACCATCAGCAACGACCCTGCTTGACCAGGACATCTCCGGCCGTGGCCGTACCCGCCTGCCCTTTCTCGCCCCGCATCTCACCGATCACCTGCTGCAGAACGCCGCCGGCGAAACGGTGATCGACACCACCCTCGACCCTCGCCTGCAAGGGTTAATCGAACGGCTCCTCCACCAATATATCAACGAACACCGCAGCCAGGGGCTGGTCAATGGGGCTGTCCTTTTGGTTGATCGCCGCGATATGAGTGTCAAGGCCCTTGCCGGTTCAGCCGATTATTTCGCCACCGCCATCCAGGGCCAGGTCAACGGTGTCCTGGCCAGACGCTCGCCCGGTTCCACCCTCAAGCCCTTTCTCTATGGCCTGGCACTTGATCAGGGGTTGATCCATCCGCTGTCGATCCTCAGCGATGCACCCACCGCCTTCGGCCCCTTTCAGCCGGAAAACTTCGACGGCCGTTTCGTCGGCCCGATCTCGGCCCGCGATGCCCTCATCCGCAGCCGTAACGTCCCGGCGGTCTGGCTGGCCAATCAACTGCAGCACCCCACCCTCTACGATTTTCTCCACAGCGCCGGCATCGGCCGCCTGCGTTCGGCAACGCATTACGGCCTGGCTCTGGTGCTCGGCGGCGGCGAACTGACCATGGAAGAGCTAGCGGGTCTCTACGCCATGCTGGCCAACGACGGTCAACTTCGGCCCCTGCGTTATCGCCAGGGCGATCCTCAGCCCGAAGGCATCCGCTTGCTCTCCCCCCAGGCCGCTTTTATGATCCGAGACATGCTCGGCGCCAATCCGCGTCCGGATCAACGGCAGCCTCACCGCCGCTCCTGGCCTATTGCCTGGAAAACCGGCACCTCCTGGGGCTTTCGCGACGCCTGGACTGTCGGCCTGGCCGGAGATTATGTGCTTGCCGTCTGGATCGGTAATTTTGATGGCCGTCCCAACCCGGCCTTTGTTGGCGTCAAGGCAGCGACCCCGCTTTTTTTCCGCCTGACCGACGCGCTGACCTTGACTCTGGCCGACGAAAAACCTGCTCCGGCCCAACCGCCACCGGGCGTCACCCGAGTCGAGGTCTGTGCTGCCTCCGGCGAACTGCCCAACCGCTGGTGCCCGCAAACCGCTGCCACCTGGTTCATTCCCGGCAAATCGCCGATCCGCGTCTCCACCCTCCATCGCCCGGTGACCGTAGACATCCGCACCGGTCTGGCCGCCTGCCCGCCCTATGATCCGACGTTGACCCGGGCGGAGGTTTTTGAATTTTGGCCCTCAGATGTGCAACGGTTGTTCCGCCAAGCAGGCCTGCCCCGCCGCCTGCCGCCCCAACCGGCTCCCGGCTGCACCCAGGCCGCAACTGTTGCCTCTGTCGATGATCCGCCCCGGCTGCGCTCGCCCCTGGCGGGCGTGGTGTACACTTTGCGCCTGTCGCGACCGGACGAAACCATTGGTCTCCAAGCCTCGATTGGGGCAGGCTCCGAAAAGATGTACTGGTTCGCTGGCAACCGGTATCTGGGAATTATCGGGAGCGACGGTATATTGCCGTGGCGACCGGGGAGTTCGGGCCGCTACGAACTGACGGTGGTCGATGATCAGGGACGCAGTGCCGGCCGCGACCTTGAGGTCGAATATCTGCCGTAACGGCTATAGGGCGTACCATCGAAAAACTTTTTGAGATCAGCTGCTTTCATCCCCAATGGATCCTGCCGGGCAAACTGATCGGCTATCCTGCTGTATGGATGCTCGATGCCGAATGGTTGATCATCGATATTCATGCCGCGCCCCTCGACGTCCAGGAACAGGCTTTTGATCAGGGGATGATTCCTTTTGTGCCGGGAAGAATTCGTTGGATGGCGGGCATGTTATCCAAAACGCGGCAGACTATCCCCCCTTTTTGGGTTTCTTGCTTTCTTGGGAATGGACAATAATCCACGCCATAGAGGGCGGCGGCTCGACGCCAAGCAAGAATGAAGAATGGACAAAGAGCGCTAACTGGGTTATATATCGTTTGCTTTCCTTACCCATGGGTCGGTTTCCGGCCCATTTTTTTTTTGCACACCCTGGTTCCCCAGGGTGCCCAGATGGACAAGAACCAGGAACGATGCACACGTGAGCAGTCAGCTTCTTAAAGAAATAGAAAAACGCAGAACCTTCGGCATCATCAGCCATCCCGATGCCGGCAAGACTACCCTGACCGAAAAGCTGCTGCTGTTCGGCGGCGCCATTCAGATGGCGGGCGCGGTCAAATCGCGCAAAACCGCGGTCCATGCCACCAGCGACTGGATGGCGATTGAAAAGGAGCGCGGCATCTCGGTGACCACCTCGGTGATGAAGTTCAATTACCGCGACTACGAGATCAATCTGCTCGACACCCCCGGCCATCAGGACTTCTCCGAAGACACCTACCGGGTGCTGACCGCGGTGGACTCGGCCCTGATGGTGATCGACAGCGCCAAGGGGGTCGAGACCCAGACCACCAAGCTGATGGAGGTCTGTCGGATGCGCAACACCCCGATCATCACCTTCATCAACAAGCTCGACCGCGAAGGCATGGACCCGCTGGACATCCTCGCCGATATCGAGGACAAGCTGCAGATCGAATGCGTGCCGCTTTCCTGGCCGATCGGCATGGGCAAAGGCTTCAAGGGGGTCTACGACCTCCACCGCCGCCAGATCACCCTGTTCACCCCCAGCCAGGACACCCGGCCCGAGGACTGCATCGTGGTCAACGACCTCAATGATCCCCGGTTGGACAGCCTGCTCGGTAAATTCGCGGCCGAAAAACTGCGTGAGGATATCGACCTGGTGCAGGGTGCGGCCAACCCCTTCGACCACGAGCAGTATCTCAAGGCCGGCCAGACCCCGGTCTTTTTCGGCAGCGCGATCAACAACTTCGGGGTGCGGGAAATGCTCGACGCCTTTGTCGAGCTCTCGCCCCCGCCCGGTCCCCGCGCCACCCTCACCCGGATGGTCGATCCGTCCGAAGAGGCCTTCAGCGGCTTCACTTTCAAAATCCAGGCCAACATGGACCCGGCCCACCGCGACCGGATCGCCTTTTTCCGCATCTGCTCGGGCACGTTCACCCGGGGACTGAAGGTCATGCATCACCGGTTGGGTAAAGAGGTCAACCTGAGCAATGCCACGGTATTCATGGCCCAGGAGCGCTCCCACGTCGACGAGGCCTATCCCGGCGACATCATCGGCATCCACAACCACGGCACCATCAAGATCGGCGACACCTTCTCCGACAAGGAAGAGCTCAAGTTCACCGGCATTCCCAATTTCGCGCCCGAGCATTTCCGCCGGGTGGTCCTGCGCAACCCGCTGAAACTGAAACAGCTGCAGAAGGGCTTGCTGCAGATGGCGGAAGAAGGCGCGGTCCAGGTGTTCCGGCCGGTGGTCGGCAACGATTACATCCTCGGCGCCGTCGGCGTGCTCCAGTTCGAGGTGACCATGACCCGGCTCAAGGATGAATACACCGTCGACGCCACCTACGAGCCGCTCAGCTATACCCTGGCCCGCTGGGTGAGCAGCGACAACAAGCAGCAGATGCGCGATTTCGAGAAAAAATGCCAGTTCAACCTGGCCCTGGACGCCGAAGGCCATCTCAGCTATCTGGCCGAGGGCAGCTGGCGGCTGGCCCACACCCAGGAGTTGTTTCCCGAAGTGGTGTTCCACAAGACCCGGGAATCGGTCTGATCGACCGGACGCGTCCCGAACTGCTCTCTCATTCCCCGCCAGCCTGAGCCCGCGCACCTGGAAGGTTGCCTCCTTCCAGGTCACAGGCGAACCAAGCAATTCTTCCTTGAAAAAATTCCAGATTTTTGGAATACTCCTCTGTAATTACTGATTTTGTAAGCTTTTTTCAGCAACTCTCACAACACAAGCAACTTGGTTCCGTTGCGCTGCAACGGTTTTGCTCTTTTGCCACCCAACCAGCCAATAAACCGGATCGGAATTACCCGTGCTCCAACAAGGTAGGCAGTCTCTCGGCCGCCAGGATATTTCATAAAGGGAGAACAAGAGAGAAATGTATGACATTTTTCAGCAAAGGACGCGGTGTTATCCGGTTGGAAGCTACAACCAGTCATGGAGGCGTGGTAATTTCGGCTTATGGAAAAAAAATGTCTTGTATTTGATAAATAGCCGCAATTAATAAAAAATCAGGTATAGAGATGTGGAATAAAGAAGTGGCCATTAAATATTTAAATTCTCATGCGCATGTTAAAAGTCATCATCTTTGTGGTAGATATACCAGGGAGGCAATTGAAGCTGGTGGCATAACATTGATCAGGCACGATTCAGCAAAAGACTATGGCCCCAGCTTGAGAGCAGCAGGATTTGAACCGGTTACTGATACTGGTGCTTACTTGCCAGGAGATGTTGTCGTTATTGATGGTTTCCCTGGATCTACGGATGGACACATGGCTATGTTTAATGGAGAAAATTGGGTTTCAGATTTTGTGCAACGTGAATTATATCCAGGATCAGGTTACAAGGCGCACAGGCCAGGGTATACCATTTATCGCAAGAGATAGTATATATTATATCATAATTGGCAAACCATGAACAGGCCCATTAAAATTTACATATTTTCATTAATATATGTATTGATATTTTTATCATCTTCTACGCTTGCAGCCAATTCCCAATGCGATCAATCTCCAGATTGTACGGCAAGGTCATTTTATATATGGTATATTGATAAAATAGAAAATAATGTTGAACCATTGTATAAATGTAAAACGACATTGAGCAAATACATTTCAAGGTCACTGTTGATTAAAATCTACAAATGGATAGATGATGAAAACCAAGAGGCTACATTTTTAAATGATCCTGATTTTTATGGAAGTTTAAATGCCGATTATTTTATAAAATCGCAGGATATCCTCAACGATTGGGCGAAAAATATCACCACCACACAAACAAAAATAAAAAAAGGTGTGGCTGTCACTATTGTAACATTGGGAGCAACAAACGATACTCGACGAAATTTAACTGTAAGTCTAAAACGAGAATCTAATAAATGGAAAATAGTAGCAATCCAGAAAGGCGCCCATCCCCTGGACGCCATTAACAAAACCCCGATAAGCCCCCATATTGTCAACGAGTAAAAGAAAGTTTTCCAGCGACAGTATATATAAATAAAATGATACCGGTTGTTCAAGAAGAATCGACAGGCTGCGGGATCGCCTGCACAGCCGCTATTGCGGGTATTT
>CAIMMA010000145.1 GCA_903842475.1 uncultured bacterium | reverse complement strand
TGGCTTCACACCATCAAAGGTGGCTTGGTGCCCCATTATTACTACTGTTATTGCGATACTCCATGAAGCAGATCGGCAGGTATGAGATCATTCGCCGCCTTGGCAAGGGCGGCATGGGTTCGGTCTACAAAGCCCTTGTGCCGGTGATCGACAAGGTGGTGGCGATCAAACTGCTCGATCCCGGCGAACTGCTGGTCATGCTTCTCGGTGAAGACCGACTCAGGGAAATTTTCACCTTCGAGGCCCGGACCATGGCCGCTTTTAACCAACCCTTTCTGGTCACGGCCCTGGATTTTGACCAGGACGAGCAGGGTCGGCCTTTTTTTGTGATGGAGTATATCTGCAACAATCTTGGCGATATGATGGGTGAGTCTTTCCGGATTGAACAGGATTCACGGATCATCGGGGCCGTCAAAGTGCTCCATTACGGCCGGCAACTCCTGGCGGCATTGGATTTCCTCCACCATAACAACATCATTCATCGGGATATCAAGCCGCAGAACATCCTGGTGACCGACCAGGACACCCTCAAAATCTGCGATTTCGGCATGGCGCTGGTGGAGGGCATTTCTTTTTCCGGTCCTGACACTATGCAGATTGGTTCGCCCTGCTATACCCCGCCGGAACAGCGAAAAAATCCCCAGCTCGTGGACGGTCGGGCCGATCTCTATTCCGCAGCGGTGCTGCTGTACCGCATGCTCACCGGCAAACTTCCCGGGATGCAGAGTTTTTCGCTGTCGCTGGTTAATCCGCTTTATGACCACAGCTGGGATGCTTTTTTTACCAAGGCCTTGCAATGGAATCCGGCAGCGCGGTTTCAATCCGCCGGCGAAATGCTGGCCGATTTTGCAGCACTCAGCCTGCGGCAACCGGGCGCAGCCATTGGGTGCCGGTACCCGGCAACGGGGCAGCCGCAGTTGCCGCTCAGGTGTGAGCCGGTCAATGTTTGCAGTTCCCGGGCCAGCACGGTTTTTGGCGTCAATGGTCTGTTTCGGCCGGTCATGCCGGTGTGTAATCGTCTGGAGGCTCAGGGGGAGATGGTGTCCGATCTGGCCACCGGACTGCTCTGGCAACGGCAGGGCACTCGGTATCCGGTTACCTTTGCCGGTGCCCATCAATACGTGGAGCAACTCAATCGTCAGCGCTTCAATGGGTGCCGGCAATGGCGGTTACCAACCATCAATGAACTGCAGAGCCTGCTGCCGGACGGCGAGCCCGGCTTGGGCGCCGAAGCTTTTTTTCAGCCATTGCCCTGGGTCTGGAGTTGCGACCGCCATGGGCAGCACGAAAGCTGGTATGTGAACATGGACATGGGATTTGCCGGGGTGCAGGATGTCAACTGCCTCAACCATGTCCGGGCCGTAGCCAGTGCAATGCCCTGAGGAAACGGCTGGCGCCAGGCCGTTGAATGTCCCTTTCACCCTGACTCTATAACCCATGGAATATCCCATATCTCATTATTTTCTTGTTCATTCCGATTCCGCGCCTTCGGCAGGTCAGCATGTGGAACGCTACCTCGCCGGCAACCAGCTGATCACCTATGCCGATTTTTTTGTCCGAGTCGAAGAGGTGCTCAACGGAACGGATGCCCGGTTTCAGCACGTCCTGGAACACGGAATGGCTGCCAATAGCGCTTTTGCGCGGCGGATGCTCGATCATCTCAAGGAAGAGGGGGTCACGACCCTGGAGCAATTACTGGGATTGCAGCAGGGCTATGTGACCAAAGTCCTCCACACCCTGACCCATCTGCTCGACGGTTTTATCGGGATCGATTCGGTCTTCTACAATCTGGTGGAGGATTCCCACTGGGCCAGCGATGGGCTGCTGAAGGCGCTGCAGGACACTGCCGGCGAGTATTGGCTGGTCCCGGTACGGACGGGCAAGCTGGAGGCTTCGGTGCTCCATCCGGTGGATTGAGAGCCCGATTTGTTCAGGAAGTCGTTGGGGGCTGGACTCTTGTCAGCGGTGCCGCTGCCGGCTCTGCCTCCGGCGGTCAACTGGGCGCAAATCCGTGCAGATGGTGCAATGATCTGATATGGT
>CAIMMA010000144.1 GCA_903842475.1 uncultured bacterium | reverse complement strand
GTCTGCAAGAGCCCAATGAGATACTGCTGTTCAAACTGGCGCCTGGCCTCGGCCAGCGGCAGAATTTTCTTCTGGTGTTGCTTTATGGCGTCATACAGCAGGTCTTCGGAGATCAAGGACGAGGTGGCCAGCGCCACGGCGTTCTCAACCACATTGTAGAGCTGCCTGATATTTCCCGGCCAGGGCGCCTCCACCAGCACCTTCATGGCCTCCGGGGTGAACCGCTTGCCTTGCCCGTC
This sequence comes from uncultured bacterium, assembly GCA_903842475.1. Lineage (GTDB taxonomy): Bacteria > Desulfobacterota > Desulfobulbia > Desulfobulbales > Desulfobulbaceae > Desulfobulbus. Next base: position 3,925 of record CAIMMA010000144.1, on the reverse strand, counting down.
TTTTTTTTCGGTGAGGATGGTGACAAAGTGGTCGGCCAGCAGCGGAATATCCTCTTTCCGTCGGTGCAAAGGCGGCAATTCCAGGCTGACCACGTTCAAGCGGTAAAACAGATCCTCGCGAAAACTGTTTTCGCGGATCGCCTCCTCCAGATTCTTATGGGTGGCGGAAATAATCCGCACGTTGACCGCCACGGACTGGGAGCTTCCCACCGGCCGGATCTGCCGATCCTGGAGCACCCGCAGCAGCTTGACCTGGATGTGGAGCGGCATGTCGCCGATTTCATCAAGAAAAAGGGTACCGTTATGGGCGGATTGGAAAAGACCGGCATAGCTTTTAACCGCCCCGGTGAAGGAACCCTTGACATGCCCGAACAGTTCCGACTCCAGCAGCGATTCGGGGATGGCGGTGCAGTTGACCGGAATAAACGGCCCCTTCCGGTAATTGCTGGCCCTGTGCAGGGCGATGGCCAGCAGTTCCTTGCCAGTGCCGCTCTCCCCCCGGATCAGGATGGTGGAATCGGTCTCGGCGACCAGCTTGGCCCGGGACAGCAACTCCTCCATCACCGCGCTTTGACATATGATGTCCTGCCGCCATTCTTCCCGGTTTTCCCCGGCTTCGCCGCTGCCGCCACCGGTCATCTCGATGGCTTTTTCGACCTCCTCCAGGAGCGCCGACCCTTCGATCGGCTTGGTCAGAAAAGAAAACACCCCCTGCCGGGTGGCCTCGACGGCTTCGGGGATCGAACCGTGGGCAGTAATGATGATGACCGGCACCGACTTGTTGAGATTGCGGATCGCCTCGAACAGGGCCAGCCCGTCGATGCCCGGCATGCGCAGATCGGTCAGCACCACATCGGGTTTAAACGCCGAGAACGTTGCCAGGGCCTCTTCGCCGCTGCCGGCGACCGCGACCTGATAGTCCTTACTTTCAAGACGCAACCGCCACAGACGAAGCAGATCGGCTTCGTCGTCGACCAGCAGAACTTTATAATGACGCCCCATGTCACCGCTCCCTGTTCTTGATAATAGTTTCAATATTTTTCAGCTCTTCGATCTGCTTCTGCAATTCCCGGATCCTGCCCTGATCCTGAAGCGCCCCTTTTTCCAGGGCCTCATTGCGTTCCAGCAATTCTTTATTCTCCGCCCCCAGCTCCTCTTTTTCATCGAGGATTTTTTCGCCCTGAACCTTTTTGATCATTTTTTCCCGTTCAATCCGCAACAGCAGCGCACGGAGCCCCTGAAGCGCTGCCGCATCCTCGGGATGTTTTTTCAGGTAATCCGCCAGGGTATCCACCCCGGACTTAAACTGTTTATAGCTGGCATGTTCATGGAGACTCAAACAGATCAGCTGCAAGATGGCCGCCGCCTCGCCCGTGGCCGCCTGAGCCGAGGCCGCCTGGTAGGCGCCCTTGAATTCCTTGCGTGAGAGCTTCTGACGCTCAGACAGACAAGCCAGAATCTGCCCGGCGTCGGTCGACGGGCACACCACCGGCTCGTGAACCGGCTCCGGCGCCTCGGCGCAACCGCTTAACAACAACCCCGACAGCAGTACCACCAACAATCCCACACTTTTCATTGCATCCCTTCCTTAGCCCGCGGCAAGGTCACGGAAAAACGAGCCCCATGACTGCTGGGCAACAGCCGCAGCGTACCACCGCAATGCTGAACGTATTCTTTACTTATTGCAAGCCCCAGGCCTGACCCTTTGACAACCGACCGATTTTTCTGGCTTCCTTGATAAAAGGGCTGGAAAATCTGGGAACGATCCTCTTCAGCGATCCCCGGCCCGGTATCCTCAACCAACACATTGATCTTGTTACTTTTGATTTTCATAAAGATGCCGACCTCGCCGTTATCCGGCGTAAATTTGATGGCATTGGCCAGGAGATTATCGACCACGGCTTTCAGCTGCTTACGATTACCGCTTACCGTCGCCGGTTGCAGCCGGCTGGTCAGCCGGATGTTGCGGGCGAGCAGGGCATGGCGATGATCCTCGGCCACTTCGTCGATCAGACCGTCCAACCGGACCTGCTGAATATCCAGGGGGAGTTCTTTCGCCTGCGCCATGTTAAAATCAAGAATATTTTGAATAAGCCTTTGTAATTTATTGCAATTTTTATCGAGAATCCCCACCACCTCGGCCTGATTGGCACTCAGCGGCCCCACCAGGCCATCCTTGAGCAGACCGGCCCCCTCTTTGATCGAGGAAAGCGGGGTTTTCAACTCATGGGAAATATGGGCCAGCATTTTCACCTTTTCGCGGTCCAGACTGTTGAGTCTTTTTCGCAGCCAATCGAGCTTTTCCCCAATAACCTCAAGATCCCGGGGGCCCAGAACAATGATCGGGGTGGTAAAATCGCCCTCGCCCAAACGCTCGATCCCATGGTCCAGCTGACTGACCGGTTTGTTGATCAGGGAAATGAAAAACACCACCAGCAACACACTAAAGCCGATCAATCCGGACACCTGCCAGACCAGGGCTTTTTTATTGTTCTGCACCCGCTCTTTGAGCAGATCGACTTCCCGAATCATCAGGGTGTTGCTCAATCGTTCCAGCTGCGCGGCCAGCGCACCGATTTCACCGTAGCCGGTGAGCGCGGTTTCCCGGGCCTGCCTGCCGGATTCGGAATCGCCGGCAGCATCGTTGAGTGCCGTCACCAGGTGACGCTCCCTGAGCTGCAGCTGCTCGATCAGCGGGGCCAGATCGTTCTCGGCATTGAGGGCGGCAAACTGGTTCAGCAGCTCCTCCAACGTCCGGAAACTGGTATTGACCTCCTGCAGCTGCTCGGCCTCACCGAGCACCAGGTACAAGCGGGCCGTCCGCTCCTGCGCATGCAGCTGTTCCGCCACCTTTCTGCTGCTGTCGATCCTGTTGACCGAGCGAAACACCGCCACCGCCCCTTGCTGCACCAGACCGTCGAGAATCTGGATGGAGCTGACCAGGGCGATCACCAGCGGCAGGGCCACGAAAATAAACCCGCTGAGCAGCAGGGAAAAAAAGGATCGGGGACGGTAGAGGCGACTCACAGGCATTCACTTGCCGAGATAGACATAATCAAGATACAGCTCCATGGGTTGCGCCTGTTGCACCACAAAAAGACCGAACCCTTCGATATACTCCATATCCATGGTGCGGCCCTTGGGGGCGCTTTTCACCTTGTCCAGCGAGACCATCAGGTCGTTCCACCCTTGCTGGAGGGTGAACTGCTGATTGAAACGATCGGTAAACGCCTGCCCATGCGCTGCGTGATGGATATCATGGATGCGACAGTTGAGAATCAGCCCGGAGGGCTGCGGATTGTACACACTGTAATGCAAGGTGTTATACCCCCGCCAGTCATTGGGAAAATTAAACAGCGAAACACCGGAATATTTGGCGGTGGACAACTGCACCCGCATCGCCGTTTGACCATGCCGTACCAGCTGCTTTTCTTCGCGCAGCTGCGCCCGATTGACCCAGCGGTCAAGCTCAAAGGGGGTTTCAAAATCGGCCAATACCGGAAATTGCCGCGCCGCCCGGTACTCGTCGATCAACGATCGGGTCAATGGCCAAAGCGTGATAGCCAGCAGAATCAGCACCATCCCGCGGAACACCTGCTGTTGCCAAGGCCTGCTCAACATTGGAGGGCGGATAAAAAAAGCAAAGGCGATCAGGCACCCCAGCAAATTGCGCAGCACATCGAACAGATCAGGGGATCGGCCACTGGTAAATATCTGCAATATTTCGACCAATAATCCCGAAAAGAATACTGCGCTTACGATGTACATGAAAAGCCGAAGCGGCGACAGCTGGGCTGCTCTGCCCCGCAGAGAGCGGCAGAGCCAACAGGAGAGCAGGAAAAAGTAGAGAATATGGCCGAGATCCCAGAAGGACTGAAAGGAACGCGGTGCATGATACCCCGGACCGCCCAGGAAAAAAAAAGGG
>CAIMMA010000143.1 GCA_903842475.1 uncultured bacterium | reverse complement strand
CCTGATATCCAAAGGCAGGCCATTGACGTTTCGTTTCAGCCGGTGCTGTCCGGCCTTTGAGGCCTGCAGCACGGTCAACCGGCTGCTGCTGCCGGCCGCCCGAACAACACAACAGCGGAAAAACAAAAAATGCGCCAGGAGACCGTCCTCGTTCCAAGAACAAAAGATGATATCAATGAACAAGCCACCAATATAGCCTTGACTTCCGGCACGCAGAGGGTGATCCGGCTCCGCTGAAGCCGAAAATCTACCCTCCCAGCGCTTAGAGGAGAGGTCCGGCTATCTCAGTCTGTACAACAAAGAATGCTTTTTTTGAGGGGGGGCATGGAAAACGCAAGAGGCAATCAATGGCTTTCATTGTGGGTAAAGCCAATTGCCCTCGACAATTTCTGTGGAGAAGACGCTTCTTTTTCTGAAGAATTTGAAGCATTAAAAGCAGAAGTTGATAAAAACACTTCAATCCATACAACCGGTGGCACTGACTGGGTGATTGTGCTGCGGATGGCTTCGGAATTTCTCGCCACCAAAAGCAAAAACATTTGGGCGTTAGGCTATGCGGTCTATGCATTCTACCAAATAAACGGCTTTTCTGAATGTAGCGTTGCCTTTGCCACCCTGATTGAAATCCTCACTTCCCATTGGGACTCACTGTACCCGCTTCCCGAACGAATGCAACGTCGTCTTGCTCCGTTGCAATGGCTCTGCACCCGCATGGAAACCAGTGCCAGATCCTCCGAATTCATAGGAGAAAATCCGCAATGCATCGCCGCCTTAATGGCCGAATGCGAACGGCTGCAGGACTTCTTGAATTCCAAAACAGGCGATTTGTCTCCATCTTTCACTGGAATTTTCAAAAAAATCCCCGTGCTGGAGGCGATCCCGCCCGACAACGACAAAGCCTTATCCTCCCCAATACCCTCCAGCCCCACCTCGTCGAACACACGGCCCATAGCAACCGTTTTGACTGAACTCGATGCGGATGGTCGGGTGCCGACGCCGGCGCTGCCGCAACTGGTACGCAACGTCATCGAACACAATCGACAGCTCGCAGGGCACCTTTTATCCCTCAACCTTCTGGATGAGCGTGCCTATCAGCTTCACCGGACAGCTCTTTGGAGCACCCTGCTGCAACTGCCGCAAAGCGATCATTCCGGAAAAACCCAACTATCGTGCGGCGTCCCCAAGGACAAAATCCAGACATACGCTGCCGCTCTGGAGGATAAGCGATATGCCGAAATTCTCCCCAACCTCGAGCGTTCCACCGCCAAAGCGCCTTTCTGGCTTGATGGGCACCACATGGTTGCCCGCTGCCTTGAAGGCCTCGGGGCAACGGCAGCTCTGGATTGCGTCCGCACAGCACTCAGCCAATTGACAGGCCGCTTCCCCGAACTGCAGGGCTACAAATTTAAATGCGGCACTCCCTTTGCCTCCCCTGAAACCATTTCCTGGCTGGAAACTCTTTCCAACATACCGCACAGCGCAAAACAGCCCTATGTCGCGATGGTGGCGGGGGGAAACGGAAACGAGACGAGTAGGCGTGAAGCCCGCCTGCGGGAAGCCATCGGCATCTGCCAAGAACAGAATTTCCAGGCAGGCCTGCTTCACCTCGGCACTGTTTCCTCGGGACGGAATCGCACCGCCATCCAGCACGGCATGCTTCAGGCACGCTACTGCATGGCGACGGGGAAACGAAAAGCAGCTGTCACACTGTTGCATGCACTTTACGACCAGCTGGAACAATGGGGCCTGCTCGACTGGGAACCGGAACTCACCGCTAGTCTGCTCTTTCTACTCTGCTCCGCCCCCCCGAAACGACACGGCGTCACGGAGGATATGATTCGACGCCTGCATTGGCTCAACATAGACATCGCTCTCAATGTCTTTCCGGAACAATAAATCATTAAAGGAGGAATCCCCCAATGGCCAAAAAAGAATCGTCCGTCGCACCCAAGGAACGCATTAACGTCACCTTCAAACCTGCCACCGGCGGAGCTGTCGAAGAAATCGAGCTCCCCATGAAAGTGATGGTTATGGGAGATTTCCTGCAGCGGCACGATCCCAGAAGCTTGATTGACCGCAAGCCTGTTTCCATCAACAAAAACAACTTCACGGACGTGATGACCAACCAGCAATTAACCTTGGAAATCGCTGTTCCCAATGCCCTGCAGGATGGTGCACCGGAGAACGATTTGCCGATCAAGCTGTCTTTTGAAGACATGCGCGATTTTGAACCGGGCAACATCATCGACCAGATTCCCGAGACTAAAAAACTCTACCAAATCCGTGAAGCCCTTGTGAGCCTCAAGGGCCCCATGGGTAACATTCCCGCCTTCCGCCAAACCCTTGATACTATCATCAAGGATCCGCAACAGAGTGAAAAAATCAAACAGGAACTCGCTCTGGCCGGTATCGATCTTTCGCTCAACCCCAAGTCGATTAAAGGACCGGCCCAACAGAAAAAAAAGGCAACGGCCGACAAGGATGCACCCCAATAATCGGCCCTGTCTATTGCCATAAAGAAGCGGCCGCCCCACACAAACCCGCGATAGTCCGACTACCAACTGTCCAAGGAGTACAGCCACCATGATCCAGACGCAAGATCTCCAGCGCGAATCACTTCCCGCCAAGTCCCTGCTCGCGCAGATTATCAGTGAAACGAACATAAACCCCCACGACGAAGGCTATGATGCCGCCCGGCTCGGAATCGGCGCGTTTCTCGAAGAAATGCTCAAGCCTGCAAATGCTGAGGAAAAAATCCACAAAAGCACAGTGGATCGCATGATTGCCGATATTGATCGCCGCCTGTCGGCATTCATGGACAACATTTTGCACCACGAAGACTTCCAGTCCATGGAATCTGCCTGGCGCGGTCTGAAACTGCTGCTCGATCGTACCGACTTCCTGGAAAACAACTTCGTTGAAATACTCAACGTGACCAAAGATGAATTGATGGATGACTTCCTGGATGCATCGGAAATAAATCAATCCAACCTGTACAAACACATATACACGGCAGAGTACGGCCAGTTCGGCGGCCAGCCCGTGGGAGCCATAATCGGTAACTACTATTTTGGCCCGTCAGCCATGGATATTCGCCTGCTTGAGGATCTGGCCAAAGTAGCCACCGTCTCCCACGCCCCCTTCATAGCGGCCGCAGCACCTGAATTCTTCGGGCTCAAAGCCAGCTTTGAACGCCTGCCCGCCCTCAAAGACCTGCAGGATATCTTCAGCGGCACCCGCTATACCAAGTGGCAATCTTTCCGGGAATCCGAGGATGCCCGTTATGTGGCCCTGACAGTGCCCCGTTTCTTGCTCCGGCAGCCTTACGATCCCGAAGAAAATCCTATCAGGGCCTTTGTCTATAAAGAAAGGGTTGACGATAGCCATAGGAATTTCCTGTGGGGCAACACGGCCTTTGCCTTTGCCACCTGCATAACCAACAGCTTTGCCAAGTACCGCTGGGCAGCCAACATTATCGGCCCCCGCTCTGGCGGTGCGGTGGAAGATTTGCCTGTACACCTCTATGAGAGCCTGGGCGATATAGAAATGAAAATCCCCACGGAAGTCCTCGTCTCCGACCGTCGCGAGTATGAGCTTGCGGAACAAGGATTTGTCGCCCTCACCATGCGCAAAGGCTCGGATAACGCCGCCTTTTTCTCCGCCAACTCCTGCCAGAAACCCAAATACTTCGGCATCTCCGAAGCGGGTAAAACCGCGGAACTGAACTACCGCCTAGGCGCACAACTCCCTTATCTCTTTATAGTTTCGCGCCTTGCCCACTATATCAAAGTACTGCAGCGCGAACATATTGGGTCATGGAAGGAGCGGGTGGACCTGGAACGGGAACTCAACACCTGGATCCGTCAGTTCGTGGCCGATCAGGAAAATCCCAGCAGCGATATTCGCAGCCGCCGCCCTTTACGCGACGCCAGCATCACGGTGAGCGATGTGGAAGGCGATCCCGGCTGGTATCGGGTCAGCATGAGCATTCGGCCCCATTTCAAATACATGGGCGCCTACTTCACCTTGTCCCTCGTGGGCAAGATGGAGAAGAAGTAAGACATGGCGGGGAGTCTGTTTGACCGATTGACGCGTGGCGAGGCTGGAACACGCATGGATGAAGGTGAATCTATTCGTCTGCATCTCTTGCGTATGCTCACCGCACGGCAAGGGTCGGTGCAAGCCCTGCCGGATTACGGACTCCCCGATATCAATGATCTGACCCTTTCTAGGGCGGAACTTCTTCAGATAACTTGCCAGGCCATCAAGCAATGCGTTGAACGGTGCGAACCTCGGTTGACGGCAGTGGAGGTTCATCACCTGCCCTTAGAAGATATGCAGTCCGCGTTCACCATGGGGTTTCACATCAAAGCCTTGATACTTGATGCTGAAGGGGGCTTGACCCCATGGCAATGGAACCTATCGCTGGACAGGGATAACGTGCGGGATCGCTCATGAGCTTTAATGTCTATTACCAGAATGAACTGCTTGCCCTGCGGGAACTGGGCAAGGAATTCGCCCAGCGCAATCCGGCCCTGGCGCCCTTTTTCGACACCCCCGGCCGCGACCCGGACGTGGAACGCCTCCTTGAAGGATTTGCCTTCCTCAGCGGTCGACTGCGGCAAAAGCTGGACGATGAACTGCCGGAGCTCACCCACTCGTTATTCAATCTGCTCTGGCCCAACTATCTGCGCCCCATCCCGGCAAGCAGCATCATTCGTTATCTGCCGGGAGACAGTATTGCTGGCTCCGTTATCATCCCCAGGGGGAGCATGGTCGACTCCGTTGCGGTGCAGGGTGTCAAGTGCCGTTTCAGCACGGTCTACCAAACGGAAATTCTGCCGCTTAGCATTACCGGACAACGCATCATCGAACACGGTGGGGAAGCAAGCATTGCCCTGGGTTTTGCAACGAGGGGCCCATTGCTGGGAAACATCCCTCTGACCAGCCTGCGGTTCTATCTGGTCGGCGACCCTATTGTGGCCCACACCCTTTACATCACCATGCTTGACCGGGTCAAGACGGTGCGCATCGTCATGCGGGATGCCCTTAAACAAGAACATGTGGTCGCCGAACTCGCCCCGAAATACCTGCGTCCCGTAGGATTCCGAGAAGAAGAAGGTCTGTATCCCTATCCGGCAAACACCTTCCCCGGGCACCGTATTCTCCAGGAATTCTTCTGTTTTCCTGAAAAATTTCATTTTGTTGAGCTTTCCGGCCTGGAACAGGGCCTCAAACCGAAAACGCATCGGGATTTCCAGGGGGCAACGGAATTCGAAATCCATTTTGTCCTCAAGGAACTGCCCGAACAATACCAATCCTTCCGCGCGGAGAACTGGCAGCTGTTCTGCACACCGGTCGTCAACCTCTTCCCCATGGACGCCTCGCCCCTGACCTTGGATCATAGCCAGACCGAGTACCGGATCGTGCCGGATCCTCGTTTGCCTTATCACTACGCCACCTACAGCGTCAACAGGATCGGCTCTTGGGGCCAGGACGACAAATCAGACCTGCAATACCTGCCCTTCGAATCCTTTGAACATGAAGCAGAGGCCGACAAAACCCCCTTCTATTACCGCCTGCACCTGCGCCCGTCCCTCAAGGACGAGGCCACCGAAACCTACATTTCCTTGGTCCAAACCCCTGAGAGCCGCGTCCTCCCCCAAAAGCAAACCATCTCTCTGGAACTGACCTGCACCAACAGGTTGCTTCCGAAGGAATTGCGGGTCGGCGACATCTGTGTCCCCGCCGAGAATAACTCGGCTAAAGTGGGTTTTAAGAATATCACCCCTGTCATCCCCTCCTTTCGTCCGCCCATGGATGGGGACCTGCTCTGGCAACTGATATCCAACATGTCGCTCAATTATGTTTCGCTGACCAGCGTGCCGGCCCTGCGCGTCGTCCTGAAAGCCTATGATTTCCGCGCCCTCCATGACCGACCGCGGGCCAGAATCCTGGAAAAGACCCTCAACGGCATTGTGCGGATCAGTTGCTCCGAAACAGATCGCATTTATGGCGGGCTGCCGGTGCGCGGTGCCCAAACGCGACTCGTCCTGGATCAACGCGCCTTCAGTTGTGAAGGCGGCATGTACCTGTTCGGTTCCGTGCTCAATGATTTTTTTGCCTTGCACGCCACGATCAACAGCTTTCACCAGCTCATCGTCGAGGAAGCAACCTGCGGAGAACAATATAGATGGCCGGCCAGACTCGGCAGGACCGTGAGTCTATGAACATGCTGCTGCCCGCCGCCCACCCGCCGATCATCGCCGAGCTGCTTGCCACCCCCGGGGCCTTTGCCCTGCCGCAGGCCGTGGAGCTTGCCGCCCGCTACCTGCGCGCAAGGGGCGAAGACGTGACAGCGGAGTCGTTCCGCTTCAGCGTCAATCCTTCCCTGTCCTTCCCGCCGGGCGACATTGAAGCGCTGGAATTCGTCACCAGGGAGGGAATGCCCACCCAGATACTGCTCACCCTGAACCTCATGGGACTGCACGGCGCAGGCTCCCCGCAGCCCGCTTACTTCACGGAATATGTGGCCCAGCATGCGGATGAACCGGATGCCTTACGGGATTTTTTCGATATTTTCAACCATCGCCTTGTCGGCCTGCTCCACCAAACCTGGCTCAAGTATCGCTACTATGCCCAGTACCGGGCCCTGGCCTCTGATCGGCTTTCCAACCGGTTTTTCGGCTTCATCGGCGCAGGACATCGGGATATTCGTCAGGCCAAGCAACTCAAATGGCCCCGGCTCATGGCCTACATGGGACTCATCGCCTTTAACGGCGAATCGGCAGGGTCGTTGGAAAACATTCTGCGTCATTACTTTTCGCATGCGAATATCAGCATGATCCCCTGCATCCGCCGCTGGGTCGCTATTCCGGAAGATCAACAGACCCGCTTGGGAGAAAACAACTGCCTGCTGGGCGAAAATTTCATCGCCGGGGAGGAGGTGCCGGATCAAACCGGCAAATTTCGTATCAGCATCGCGAACCTGACCTGGGAACAATTCAAGGCCTTCCTTCCCTCGGAGCGACGTTTTAGCGAACTGCAAACCTTAGTCAAATTCATCCTCCGCTCCCGTCTGGACTTTGATGTGGAGCTGTGCCTTTTGCCGGAAGAAATCAAGCCGTGGCGTCTTGATGCGGACAGTACCTCCTGCCTGGGCTGGTCAACCTGGGCCGGAGAGGGCGGCGATGGCGTCGTCGTCCTGGAGATCAATCATCAGGAGTTGTGAGCAGTAACAGGTACTTCCCTGTTGCAAGCGTGCTCCGGAGCCCCTCCCCCTTCAGGGGACAGCGCCGCAGCAATAACCATCAACCACAGGAGGAAATCATGCTGCATGCCCATCCAGGCCTGGCCGCCAATGCGTCTCGGTTCGATTTCCGGGTGCTGTCCGGCAGCTATTCGAAGTTCAGCGCCTTTGCGGTCTACGCCTTTGCAGGGCGGGAAGCGGTGTGTAAGCCATTTGAATGTAACATCGAATTGGTTTGTCCGCGGAGCGATGTGGACAGCAACGAACTGCTCGACGCCCCGGCCCTGCTCTCCATCAAAGACCGCAACGGCGAAAAACGGCTGGTGCACGACGTGATCTGCGCCATGGAGCAGCTGCACACCGGCAACAGCTCCACCCATTATTGCTGCACCTTGGTGCCCCGGGTCTGGTTCCTCCGCCAAATCCGCGATCAGAGGATCTTCCAGCACCTGTCGGTGGTGGAGATCATCCAGAAAATCCTCCACGAGCAGGGTTACGCCGCCGAGACCTACGCCTTCAAACTCTGCCACCGGTACGAGCCCCGCGAAGACTGCGTCCAGTACGGCGAAACCGACCTCCATTGCATCACCCGGCTGTGCGAGGAGGAGGGTATCCATTTCTATTTCGAGCACAGCGAGGACAACCACTGCCTCTGCTTTGCCGACCGCAAAGGCGGCCCGAAGATCAAGGACGAATCCGACCTGCGCTTTTTCCCGGG
>CAIMMA010000142.1 GCA_903842475.1 uncultured bacterium | reverse complement strand
CGCCTACAGCAGCGAAGAGCTGAAATACACCCGGGTGCCCAGAGACGATGAATATTCGGTATCCCCAGACAGCCAATACCTCTATTTCGTCACCAATAACACCATCTACGGCACCCAGTTCCCCACCATGCCCGACAAGGATGTCATGCTGATCGCCGACATGTCGTCGGATATCCTCAGCCGTCCGGTGGATGTCAGCAAGTTCGGCCTGATTTTTGCCGGCGCGCAGAAGAATATGGGTCCCGCCGGGGTAACGGTGGTGATTATCCGGGAAGATCTGCTCGACCGGGTGGCCGAAACCGTCCCCACCATGCTCAAATACAAAACCCATGCTGAAAAGGATTCCATGTTCAACACCCCACCCTGCTTTGCGATTTACGGCGTCGGTCGGGTGATGAACTGGCTCAAACAGATGGGTGGCGCAGCGGCCATCGAAACCATCAATCGCAACAAGGCCGCCCTGCTCTACCAGGCCATTGACAGCACCGATTTTTATCGCGGTCACGCCGAAAAAGATTCCCGATCACTGATGAACGTCACCTTCAACCTGCCCACCCCTGAGCTTGAGGCGCAATTTATCCGTGAGGCAACCGCCGTGGGACTGGACGGGTTGAAAGGCCATCGTTCGGTCGGCGGCTGCCGGGCCTCGATCTACAATGCCTTTCCCCAGGAAGGCGTAGCCAAACTAGTCGAGTTCATGGCCGAGTTTGCCAAGAAAAACGGCTGAACACCACCAACCCGATACCCGGCCCCTGGTATGACCATGGGCCGGGATTCTCTTGCAGCCGTGGATTATCAAGGCGATATCATCCGCCCTCCCAGCGAGGCGTTTTCGATCATCCTCCAGGTGACCACCGGCTGTTCGCATAATCGCTGCACCTTTTGCGGGGCCTACCGCGACCGGACGTTTCAAATCAAGCCAACCGAACGGATCGAGCAGGACCTCGAATTTGCCGCCGCCTGGTGTCAACGGCAAACCACCCTGTTCCTTGCCGATGGCGATGCCCTAGCCCTGCCCGATTCGCTGTTGGGTGCGCTGCTCCAACGCATCCGGGAAAAACTCCCCTGGATCCGCCGGGTGAGCACCTATGCCACCTGCCAGAACATCGCAGCTAAAACCGATGCCCAGCTGCGGCACTACCGCCGACTTGGCCTCGGTCGGCTCTACCTGGGACTGGAAAGCGGTCATGATCCAACCCTGAAGGCCATTGCCAAAGGGGCGGACAGCGAGGCGATGATCACCGCCGGCCAGCGGGCGAGGGCTGCCGGTTTTTTTGTATCGGTCACCTGCCTGCTCGGCATTGCAGGGGTGGTCCACTCCCTGGAACATGCAGCCGCCACTGCAACGGTACTCAACCGGATGGAGCCGCACCAGATTGCGGTGCTCACCCTTATGCTGCTCCCCGATACTCCCTTGTATCGACGCATGCAGGCCGGCCGGTTCACCCTGCCCGACCAGGTGCAACTCTTTCGGGAATTGCGCTGCCTGCTTGCCGCGCTGGGACCGCATCGCACCCAGTTTCACGCGAACCATGCCTCAAACTATTTTTCCCTGAACGGCCGACTGCCCAAGGATCAGGAACGAATGCTGGCCACCATCGACCAAGCCCTGGCCGGCGCGTTGCCCTTGAAACCGGAACTATACAGGGCCCTGTAAAAGCAATCCTGCAATAACGGCCAACCATCGACGATCCCCATCGTTTGCGAAGAAATACATGCACACATCATCGGTAAAAACAGACCTCAAAAATCTGACTCAAGAGCAATTGATCCAGTTCGTCCAATCCTTAGGGCACCCCTCCTTCCGAGGCCGCCAGATCCTCGCCTGGATTTACAGGCCAGGAATCACGGATTTTTCCCAAATGACGGACATTGCAAAAGAATTCCGTGCCATTCTCACCGAGTCGGCCTGCATGAGCCGTTTCGAGGAGCCCATGGTTGAACGTTCAAAGGATGGGGCCGTTAAGTTCGGGTTTCGCCTTGACGATGGCCAGGTGATCGAATCGGTCCTGATCCCCGAGGAAGATCGCAACACCCTCTGCGTTTCTTCCCAGGTCGGCTGCGCCATGGGCTGCACCTTCTGCCTGACCGGTGCCATGGGGTTCCGCCGTAACCTGACCACCGCGGAGATTGTCAATCAAGTCTGCGCGGTCCGGGACTGGCTCCTGGCCCGAGGCAAAAAGGGGCTCACCAATATTGTGTTCATGGGTATGGGGGAACCGCTGGCTAATTTTGAAAATCTTATCAACGCGCTGGCGATCCTGACCGAACAGCGCGGCCTTGATTTTTCCAATCGCCGAATCACGGTGTCAACCTGCGGGCTGGTGCCGCAAATGATGCAGCTGGGCGAACTGACCGACGTCAACTTGGCGGTTTCGCTCCATAGCGCCGACGATGCGGTCCGCGGTACCCTCATGCCCATCAACAAAAAATATCCGCTGGCGATGCTGATCGAAGCCTGCCGCAGCTATCGCCAGAAACGACGCAAGCGGATCATGTTCGAGTACACCCTGCTGGACGGGGTCAATGACAGCGATAGCGATGCCGAACAACTGGCGGCCCTGCTCCGCGACCTGCCCTGCAAAATCAACCTGTTGGCGGTGAATCCCGTCGCCGACCCTGCCTTTCAAAGCCCAGCGGCCGCAAAAGTACTCCGTTTTCAGCAGATCCTGCGAAACCATGGCTTCACGGTGCTTATCCGGCAAAGCCGAGGTGACGATATCTCAGCGGCCTGCGGTCAACTGGCCGGATCAGGGTGGGACGAGACCAGAGTGGAGCGGCGGGAGGAATCAAGCGGGAAGAGAGGCGACGGAGCATGTTGAAATCGCCTCTTGCCTTGCACGTTGCAACCTGCCTCGGTTATTCGTCAACCGGGCAAGTTGCAGAAATTACGCTTCGTTGACAAAGCTGCCGAACGTGAAGGTGCCTCCGACGGCTTGTAATTGACTGAGCAGTGAGAGATAGTCCTTGTTCGAGGTGCTCAAGCCACCCCTGCCCCAGGCGTATGACCCGCCCACCCTTTCGCCTTCGTGAAAAAAAAGAATGCTGTTTGCGGGCTTATTGTGAAGCTGGACATCAATAAATCCAGAAAATTGCTTTTGTTTAAGACGAAAAACCAGATCGGGCAGGGGAATATCTGCTGATTTCAAGACCGATTTGGCGCGTTGAAAGGGGGGTAACTGCGCCCAGAAAAAAATGGCATGGGCATCCAACTGGTAAACTTTGACAGTAAAAGTGGCTTGATAGAAAAAAGCCCTGACGATTTCATAAGATGGGCGGTGCGTAGCGGGATTGCCTTTATCCTGGACAAGGCTGCTGATGATCTCATTTTCACTGAAATAGATGAGCATTTCCCTGTGGGTCGATTTGCAGTGAATGCCGCCCGAACCTATCTCACCCTGCAGGTGTTCAGTGAATTTTTCAAGATGCAGGTAATAACTGTTG
>CAIMMA010000141.1 GCA_903842475.1 uncultured bacterium | reverse complement strand
TAACAGGCGACGAGAATATCCTTGGATCTGGTTTCCAGGATATTCGAAGCCATTTCGACGACTTTATTCCAGTTGACGCCGCCTGCGCCGGCCGAAGGCTTGGCGTCAATCTCAGCCTGCAGCGCTTCGAAGAGCGGGTCGTACCGGATGTCATCTCCGGCGGAGTGGATGCTATTGATGGGCGAACGCCCCAGTTCACGGATATTCATAGAGTCCTTACTGCTGACATGTCGCTATGATCGGTGGAACCACCATGGGGGCATATCCGGGCAGGTTCAGGAGATCGTGGTGGCCTTCGAAACGATATTTAATCCGTATCTGCCGGATGTTCATCGCCCTGAGATCATTCTCATAGGCAGGAAAATTCTCCGGAATAAAATTATGCTCACCGTTTTTGAATTCGGACAGGAAATTGATAAAGCTCAGTCTTCCGCTAAACTTCTGTTCCAAGGTCAAGGCATCGAATTTTATACGCAGAACCGTTTGATCACAATTCTTCAAATTCCATTTGAAGAATTTCTGCACCGGGTAATTCATGTTGTTGAGCGATTGGGATTCCTCCCCGCATGAAAGACTCAACAAGACCGCTTGAGGTTTCTGGGTTGCCTCCTTGTTGACATGAATCGGATACGCTTTGATATTGACGGTATAGTTCTCCTGAATTTCTTGACGACTGATACTGCCTTGGTTGATGAAATCGATGAACTGCGGATTGAATGCAATCTGTTGGCTCATGACCGATGCTGGCTGGAATCCTTGCGGACCTCCCTTGATAAAAGGCGCTGCCGGCCCTTTGACAAATTTCCAGACGAGTCCCTGCGCTCCAAACATCAAGTCCTGCAGGGAGGCTTTGCCGACAACGTTGGTTTCAGATAAAACCTGCGAAGACCACTGGTCCTGTAACGAGCAGGCCGCCTGCTTTGCAGCGATCATGGCGAAGAATTCAAGCGACGAATTTACCAGGTCCCAGTAAATATGATCATCCCCCACATGCCGCATCTGCGCCTGAAATAATTTATAGGATTCCTGTACCTTGGCAAACTGCGACGGCGATTCGCCCCCTGACTCTCCGCTGCGAGGCGTCGCTGAGGCGGAACCACCGCTGGAAAACATATCAACGGCCAGACGCATGGTGGTGGCATCGGTGGTTATCCCCTTGGCCATATCCTGAAGGGCATTCCGAAATTCCCCATAGGACTTGACCGCATCGAGGAAGGACATGGTTTTAGCCTTATCCGGCAAGGCGATTTTCTTTGCCATAACCGAATCGAGCAGGTTCTTGCTGTTTTCCACCACCCCTTCTGCTATCTGACTGAAACCGCCAGCCTGTTTGTTGAAGTCTTCCGCCCGCACCCGCACCCGAATTCGTTCGTGTTCTCTGGCAAGTTTCAACCAGGGGGGAATATTCACCTCCTTTGAAAAGGGTGCCAGTTCATTGACCATTCGTTCGATAAAAATTTCGGCAGGAATTTTGTCGATGCCGATAGCGGCCGCCTGGACGTACCTCTCATGCTTGGACGCAAAGGTATTCTCCCCCTGGGCGAAGTCCCTGGCGAAATTTTCCCAGACAGTGATGTACTGATGCTCGTAATCCTCATTAAATAATCGGATTTGTTCATCCAGGGTTGCAGAGGGGGTTACCAAGGAATAAATCTGGGCTATAAAATCATCCAGTTTCTTTTTTCCGGCCACCGTGAAACAGGGTTCTATAAATATATCATCAAGATCGCCACTCCCTTCCCAGAACGAGCGCAAGGTGATGCGTTGATTCATTTCGGTGCTGTCGATCCATTCCAGCACCCAATCCAAGTCATATTGCCCAGACCTTCCGGTAAGGGCCTGATTCAATAATAGGGTCAGTTTTTGCTTGCTGATGACCGCAGGGGTCAGGTCGTCCTGCCAGGCCGAATAGTACAGGTAAATATCCTGATATTGCCGGGCCAGTTCAGGCGTCACCCTGCTGTCCAGCAGCACGAGAAAGGCGCCCGATGGCGCCGGCAGTTTTTTCATATAATCCAGATCTTTCTTCTCCAGCCGGGCGTTTATAAAACGTAATCGACTGACAATATTGGCAACATAGGCGCCCCGTTCCCTGCCTGGCGTCTGGGGAGTGATCTTTGCTAACTTCTCATCCAGCTTTTGGTTGATGGTTTTATCGTAAAAGACGGTACCGAACAGGTCGCAGTAATTCTTCTTGAGACGAGTCACGGCCACCTCGCTCTGGGTCAGTCCGAATCTCGGTACCCACCACCGCCGGTTGCTCTCTTCCATCTTGAGGATGATGGTTCGGAACCGATCCAGGATTAAAATATCTTCCAGCACGTTGCCGGTCAGGTGCGTTGGCTCCTTGAATTCGGCAACATATTCGTTGATGACATACCGGTTGAGCATGTACGAGGTGCTTGCAAGTCCGAACCCACCGCCAAGAATCGCCAACCAGGCGATCATTCCGACCCCCCAGTTGACCCGAAAACGCCGCAGCGTCGAGCGGAGCGGAATATTCAGCCAGCGATCAGCGGTCAGCACCCTGTCAAAAAAATCAAACAGGAACAGGCTCCGCTTGGTCCCGGGAAGGACCTCTTGTAACACTATAGCGGCAGTATCGTTAGTGATGACCGGGGCCAGAGTGGGAGCGCCGGCCTTGGGGGCATCGTCATTCGCAGTATCGGGGCACTGCAAATAACGGGAGATCGATGTTCCGTTCTGGAGGGCGCTGGAAAAAAAGATTCCCCGCATCAGGGGCGATTCTTGATAGGGGTTGACCCTGAAGACCCCCTGCAGAAAAATTTCAAGGCCCGGTTGGAGGGTGCGGATTTCCTCGGGAAGCAGCAGCAGACCGGTTTTGTCCCCCTGCATTTTGTCCAGCAGCATGAATCGCATATCCCGCAGTCGTTCGCAGATGGTGTCCAGCGTCAGGTGGATCACATCGCCCAGCGGTCTGGTCAGATCTTCGTTGACCAGACCCATCGGCTGGTTGAAAAACGATCCGGGGAGGTTCTTGGCAAGCTGCTCCATGCCGTAAATCTGATCGCATTTGGTGACCAGAATATAAATCGGGAATTTAGCACCCAGGACCCGCATCAATTCATCAATCCGCAGCCTGATTGCGCGCCCCTCTTCGGCCAGGGTGTCTCCGTCCGACTCGAAAAGTTGCTCAGCGGATACCGTAACCACCAGACCGTTGAGCGTTTCTTTTTTGCGAGCTGCCAGGAGAAGGGTGAGGAGACGCTGCCATTCGTCCTGGTCCGCGGCGGCCATGGTGGCAGCTGTATATTTACCGGCAGTGTCCAGGATGATGGCGTGTTCGGTAAACCACCAGTCGCAGAAACGGGTTCCGGAACCGGCCGGATTTACAGCCTCGGGGAAAGGGGAGGGGAGCCGTGCGCTCCGGATTGCCGAAGATTTGCCGCTGCCAGGGGTCCCCAGCACCATGTACCATGGCAGTACGTACAGAGGATCCCCCTGCTTGGCCAGATGTGAGGCTTTAAGCAGCGCGAGAGCATCGGCCCACTGTCTTTCAAGGCTCAAAAGATGCTCCATCGAACGGCTGTCGGCAACATCGGTGAGCGACGCGCCCTGTTCAACCACCTGTTTGACAAACTGCTTTTCCCGGCGCCTGATCAGCAATTTTTTCAGTCCATACCAGCCAAGCACCAGCCCAATGCAGAGCAGGATCAGCGAGGCCCCGCTCCAGAGTGGCCAACCTTTGATGTGCGTCATCCAGAACGCGCCAAACAGCACGCCGATGATAACGGTACAGATGAGGAGAAATTTGAGGCATTTAAGCAGCAGTTTCATGCTATTTCGCCTCCAGATGGATCATGTTTTCAACCATGCCGTCAAGCAGCTTGCTATAAGAAAAATAGGTCAGCGTAAGGAAAAGAAGCGGGGCCAGGATCATGAACAAGGTGACGTACGACAAGGCAACGCGGGGCAGATTACGTCGTCGGGGCACCGCCTTTTGGAGATATGCCTCGGGGAAGAATTTCCCCTGAGTGTCGGCCGCGACCAGGACAGTATCCATGAGCGGCCTTGAAAACTCGCGCTTTTTGATCGCCTCCAGTTCGTCTGCCATTTCCGGCGAGAAATAGCGCCCCTTGAAGCCCAGCGCAAGGCAGTGGTGAAACACCTCAAGCACCTGGACGTCGGATTCGCTCAGATTCTGCATTCTCGTATAAAATTCTTCTCCAGCCCTGTTGGTGGCGTAGAACATCCGCTGCAGCAACGCCCCCAGCCACTGGTCTCGCTCCGGCCAGTCCGAGTTAAGGATGGTCTCGTCAATCCAGGCGCAGACGGCAAAACGGGCTTCATTGTATTCCTGCTGGACAAAGCCTGCCTGATTCGCCATTTTTTCACTTTCAGCAAGCAGGCGGTGGATGTTTATGGTTGCCTGCGGCATGGTGACAGCCGCATCGTCGCCGAGGCCGCCAAGGTAGGCCGCGTATGCAAGAGGTTTTAAGAAGCAGTCAACAAGCCGCATACTATCTCCTGATTACCATGAGTTCTACCTTGAGGTCTTTGGGCGCTCCCTCCCATTGCATGGCCAGGCACCGCTCGCTGACCACGGACTCCCACTGTTTATCGGTATCATTGAGCCGAAAGAAATAGCTATTGGCATTGCCCATCGCTTCGCGCGGGGGTTGGGCCAGGAAACTGAGTTCGATCCCGGCCAGGGCCCGTTTGGTAATGGTCGGCATATAGGACCGAGAGGTGACCCTGGTGAGATGGGCGAGTGATTCGAAAATCTGTTGCAGATCCAGTGAGGTCCAGAACACCAGGTAATAGTGATTGCGCGGTTGGAAGACATCCTCGCTCAGTTTTTCCGCAAGGAAACTGTCGCCATCCCGTTCCAGCGGAATGATGTACTCGGGGCCGGTGATGAAATCTGCCAAGGCGATCTCTACAGCATTTTGCACACGACTGAAGCAGTCCCACAGGGTGGTATGGTTGTAGGGCAGCACCGTTTCCCCGTTCAAGGTCTCGCCCATGACGTCAATCGAGGTGGAAAAGGTCGAGAGTTCGGCCACTAACTGCCGCAGCGCCAGATAGGCGTCATGGGGGTGGGCGGTTCCGGATTCGCACATCTGCGAAAGCACGGGGATATGACGATTTAAGCAAGAGAGTGCCATGATATAAGAAATATAGCGAGACTCCGACTCGCCCGTCTCCAAATTCTTCAGCCTTTTATACCCTTCCAGTTGCCGGCCGCGCGCGGCCAACCG
>CAIMMA010000140.1 GCA_903842475.1 uncultured bacterium | reverse complement strand
CGGTGAGCAAAACGGAGAGGTTCATGGCCTGGAGCAGGGCGACGATCACCTTGGTGGTGGTGGTCTTGCCGCACCCCGGACCGCCGGTAAGGATGGCGCACCGTTGATCGACCACCGCGCAGACCGCCTCCGCCTGTTCACTGCTGAGCGCCATGCCCTGGCGTTCGGTATATCGATGCATCCAGGCCGACACCTTGGCGAGGTCGACCCCGCGCTTCCCGACGGCGGCGGCCAGGCGCCGGGCCACATATTCCTCTTCGTAATACAGCGATTTGGCGTAATAACAGGGGGTCGGTTCCCCGGTCTTGCCATCGGGGAGCATCCGTACCCGCAATTGGCCTTCCCGCTGCATGACCTCGAGATGGCCGGGAATGGCCTCATCCAGGCGAAGAGTCAGCAGCTCATTGACCTGGCTGCTTATCTGGGATCGGCTCAGGTAACAATGCCCCATCTCCCGCGAGGCGGAAAGCACATGGCGGATAGCGGCCCGGATCCGCAAATCCGATTCCGGTCCGAAGCCGAGGGACAGCGCCACCCGGTCGGCGGTGAAAAAACCGATGCCATAAAAATCCACCGCCAACCGGTACGGATTTTCCTGCACCCTTTCGATCGAATGGTCGCCGTACTGCTTATAGATGCGCACCGCAAAGAGGGTCGAGATGCCATGCGACTGGAGAAAAATCATGACATCGCGGATCGCCCGGTGCTCGACCCAGGCCTCCTTGATGACGGCCAGTTTTTTTTCGGCGATACCGGGCACATCGGTCAGCTGACCGATGTCCTCCTCGAAAACGCTCATGGTGCGGTCGCCGAAGTGGGCGACAATACGCTTGGCGGTTTTCGGTCCAACGCCTTTGATCAATCCGGAACCCAGGTATTTTTCCAGAGCGCCGGCGGTCGCCGGTTTGAGTTCGGTGGCGAACCGGGCCTTGAACTGTTTGCCGAATCTGGCATGGTCTGACCAGTTGCCGAGGAACTCCATGGTGGAGCCGGCAAAGACCCTGGTCTGGTGGACAGTCACCGTCACCAGCTCGCCATATCCACGGAACGGCGCGACCTTGAGTACCGACCAGCCACTGGTGTCATTGTGGTAGGTGACCCGCTCGACAATGCCACGAATTTTCTCTTGAATTTCCGACTGTTCCAACCTTGATGAACCAATATTGAAATTGTTTGCTTGTCTGATCGATTCAGTGATGCTATATTCACACCATTCATACTATAAAATTGCAGTACGGTAAAGGAGTCATGTATGGAACAATTACAGGAAAATGTTATAAAAGTACTGGCGCAGATTCGCCCCACCCTGCAGAAGGATGGCGGGGATGTCGAATTCGTCGAACTGGACCGGAACCAAGTGGTCAAGGTCCGTTTAACCGGCGCATGCCAGGGTTGCCCGATGTCAGGGATAACACTGAAGGAAGGGATTGAAAAATTTGTTAAAAGTGAAATCCCCTCCATACAGGCCGTCGAGGCGGTTGAATAAGAGATTTCGCGTATGAGTTTTCTTGAAAGTTTGCTTTGGTTAACCCTCAATGTGTATCATGAATCACGCGGTGAGCCGGAAATTGGCCAACTTGCCGTTGCCCACGTCACCCTTAACCGGGCCATCGAAGATAAAAAAACGATCGCCGACGTGGTGTTCGCCCCCCGCCAGTTCAGCTGGACCGCCCAGAAAAATTCGTTACTCCCGCTGGAAATCAATCCCCTCCAGGACAGCTTGAACGTCGCGCTGAAGGCCATGACCACCCCTGATTTCACCAAGGGCTCCACCTTTTACCACCGGGTGGATGTCGATCCCAAATGGAAGGCGCACAAATCCTTCATTGCCCAGTACGGCCTGCATAAATTTTATCGCCATAATGACACGCCGGACTCGGCCTCTGCTTTTTAATCCGCCGTATTTCCATTTCAATCCATTGTTTTTCCCATTGACCGCAAGCCGGAGTTGACAAAAAGACCGGTCTCTTTTATAAAAAGATCATCGCTAGGGGTGCAGTCCTGCTGAGAGGAACACATCCAACCCTATGAACCTGATCCGGGTAATACCGGCGAAGGGAAGCGGACAAGACCAAAGAATCCTGGAGGATCATTCCAGTTTTCCGGCCATAAAGCCGCTTGCCCTTCCCACGAAGGACAAGCGGCTTTTTTTATTGGGAGATCAATCACATGGAGATTATCGTCAACGGCCGGACGGAAGACACCCCGTCACAAACCATTGCCGAACTGGTGACGAGCAAAGGGCTGGCACCGGGAGCACTGGTGGTGGAGCTCAATCAAATTATCATCAAACAGGATCAGTGGCCGTCCACCCCGCTCGCCGCGGGCGATCGACTGGAACTGCTCAGTTTTGTAGGCGGAGGTTGAAATCATGAAAAACGATGTGTTGCAGCTCGGACCGGTTACTTTTTCCAATCGGCTCTTTACCGGCACCGGTAAGTTCGCCGACAATGGACTCATCCCCAGAATGCTGGCGGCTTCCGGTTCGCAGATGATCACCGTGGCCCTGCGGCGGATCGATCAGAACGCCCGGAGCGAAAATATTCTCGAGTATATTCCCAAAAACGTCACCCTGCTGCCCAACACGTCCGGAGCCCGGACCGCGGAGCAGGCGGTGCGCATCGCCAGAATCGCCCGCGAGGCCGGTTGCGGCGATTTCATCAAGATCGAGGTGATCACCGACATGAAGTACCTGATGCCGGACAATTGGGAAACACTCAAAGCCACCGAGATTCTGGCCAAGGAAGGTTTTATCGTCCTGCCCTATGTGCTGCCGGACCTGCCGCTGGCCAAACGTCTGGAAAGCGCCGGGGCGGCGGCGGTGATGCCGCTGGGGGCGCCCATCGGCACCAACCGCGGCCTGGAGACCAAGCCGCTGCT
>CAIMMA010000139.1 GCA_903842475.1 uncultured bacterium | reverse complement strand
TGATCCCCACCAGCAAGCCTGCGCAGTTCACCGCCATCGAGCTGATAATTCCGCTGTGCAGCAAGAAGACCGACCCGATGGCCACCCCCCCCGGTATGATGGCCGCGGCCATCGCCGTGCGCAGATTCTTC
Source organism: uncultured bacterium (assembly GCA_903842475.1). Taxonomy (GTDB): domain Bacteria; phylum Desulfobacterota; class Desulfobulbia; order Desulfobulbales; family Desulfobulbaceae; genus Desulfobulbus. The sequence continues at coordinate 2,189 of CAIMMA010000139.1, read as the reverse complement.
TTGGTGTCCTCGGCCAGGTCGAACAGGCGATCCACGTGCCGCAAAGACCCATCCAGTAAAACAATATCAGCCGTATCCGTGGCCACTTGGGAAGCGCCGCCCAGAGAGACGGATACACACGCCTTCCTCATCGCAATGGCGTCATTGATGCCATCCCCGATAAAACAGACATTCCGCCCCTCGCGCTGCAGCCGGGACACAATATTCGCCTTCTCTTCCGGGATCGCTCCGGAGAAATACTGCTCGATGCCCAGGCGCCCGGCGATTGTCTTCGTGATCTGTTCGTGGTCACCCGAGATGATCAGAATCTGCTTACCGCGTTGCTTCAACTGCCTGATGATGGCCTCGGCTTCCGGCCGGACGGTGGCCTGCAATTCGATCGCGCCGGCCAGACACTCGTTCCTGGCCACCAGCACAAGGGAGTATCCCTGAAAATGGCACCGTGCGATCCGCTCCTCCATCTCCACGGGAATGCCGATGCCCTCCTTGTGCATAAACCTCGCACTGCCCACGTGAATCAGCTCGACGTCCGTTCGGACCCTTATCCCGTAGCCGAGATCGCAGCTGACGTCGTCATGCGGGAAGGAATCGATCCCCCGCTCTTTGGCGCAGCGGAGGATGGCCTTTGCAATCGGATGAGTTTGCCGGTTTTCGGCTATGGCTGCATACCGCAATACGTCACCTTCCTCGTGCCCGCGACACGGGTGAACCTGCCATACTTGCGGCTGCGCCAAAGTCAGCGTGCCGGTCTTGTCAAAAACGACCGTATCCACCCGGCTCAGCAGTTCCAGCGCCCGCCCGTCCTTGATCAGAATGCCTCCCTTGGCGGCCGCTTTCATAAAACTCAGGACGCTCAACGGGGCGAAAATGCGAATATCGTAGCCAATGAACGAATACAGGACGGCCAGCGAACCGAGCGGTCCTGCCACCAGCAGGGCGACCGCGCTGGCTCCCAGGGTGGGCGGGATGGCTTGGGCGGAAAGCTCCTCCCCCAGGGATTGAATCTGGGTTTTGAAGCCAACCGTCCGTTTCAATACCTCCTCGATTTGGGCGACCAGGGTGCTGGTCCCGGATTTTTCAACCTGGACCCAGAGTCTTCCGGCCAGCAATAGCGTCGCGGCGAAGACCGGATCGCCGGTTCCCTTTTCGCTGGGCGCGGATTCGCCGGTGAGCACTTGCTGATCTACGGCCGCCGTTCCGGTGGTGACCACGCCGTCGGCCGGAATCATCTCGCCCGCCTTCACCGAAATGACATCGCCGGGCTTCAGCGCCGTCAGCGGGATTTCGACGACGCAACCGTCTCTGACCAGCCAGACATTCTGTTGGTGGTCGGCAAAAATCCGGACGAGATTCTTCCGGCTGTGATCCGCCGCCGTGAAGAGCAGTTTCTGCCCGATGAAGTAGAAAAGGAAGGCCGACGCCGCGGCGACAATATACCCGGCCAACAGCAAACCACTCGTGACGACCAGCGTGATCGCTTCGATGCCGATCTTCTTTTCTTTGCGCCACGCCGCTCGGGCTTTCTTGGCGTCCGAAATCGCGATGTAGATCAAGCCCGCCGCACCGAAAACCGTCAGCGGTGGAAAGAACAGCCGTCCCGCCGCCGCCAGTCCCAACGAGGCCAGTGAGGCCTTTAGGTTCCGGTCGATGTCGGCCCTCTCGGCCTCGCTGTCACCTTCAACGGCGGCATCAGCAGGAGTGATCGCCGCCGTTTTCTGCGGCGCAAGCGGCGGCCCAACCGCGGGCCGCGCCGGCACGGCGGTCAGGAAATCCAACGTTTTCTTTCCTCCGTAAAGGAGAAAACCCACCGCCAGAAAAGCCGGTATCATGTCTTATCCGATCTTAAGGTTCAGAAATACGACTGCAACTCCCCGCGGCGACGTATGTCCAGCGTCGCACAATGGAATCCACCCAAGAAGGGATAGTATCCTTCAAACGAGCAGCGGATTGGGTGGAACCCCCATTTTTCAAGGGCCGCAATGAGCGGCGCCTGTCTTTTCTCAACGATAATGCGCTTTTCGTCCAGCATCAGCGTATTCATGCTGATCCACTGGCTCAGTCCGAGCGGACCATTCCGATACGGAATGGGTTCCGGGGCGGGGAGCACCTCCCATTTCTGGAAAATCTCCGGCAGGCCATTCAGGTCGACGCATTCCGGGTTGACCAGAACCTTGCCGGGCGCCAGCGGC
>CAIMMA010000138.1 GCA_903842475.1 uncultured bacterium | reverse complement strand
GATCGGGGCAATGCCGAGCGCATGAAAAAAGGTGGGATGCTACTTGTCCTACGAGGAGGGTTTGATGAAGTGTATTGGGTAATCCCGGTGGGTATCCGTGGAAGGACTCTTGGTGGAAATCATGTGGCGATATGTGTCACAATTCCACATGAATACCCAATTCAACCACCCGATCCGGCGGCAGTTTGAAAAAGCCGGTGGCATTCCAGGCATTTCTCGACATATAGATGAAAAGATGCTTGCGCCACTGGGCCATGGGGGCCGGGCCTGTGGCGGACATGGTTTCGCGGCCAAGATAAAAAGAGGTGGAGTAGATATCGACGGGCAATCCCTTGTCGGCAACCGATGCAAGGATCTCGGTGATGTCCGGCGTTTCCATAAAACCGTACATTGCTTTGATTCGATAAAATCCTTGTTGGAGATGCTCTATGCCTATGCGGTCTTCCGGGTCAACGGTAGGTGTTTCCGTCGAGAGGATGGAAAGCAGCAGGATCCGCTCATGCAGCGCCTCATTATGTTTAAAGTGATGGAGCAGGGTATGCGGGATACCCTCCGGGCTAATAGACATGAACACGGCCGTGCCCTTAATTCGCTGCGGATTGTACGCCGCGAGATCTTCCAGAAAAATATCGGCCGGGATTTTCATCAGGCCGTAGTGTTTGGCCAGGATAGCCCGGCCGTCGCGCCAGGTGATCATGGCAATCAGGATACCGGCTGCGATGCAGAGCGTGATCCAGCCGCCGTCGGCGATCTTGAGCAGGTTGGCGCCCAGGAAGGAACAATCGAAAAAGAGGAAGAGGCCCAAGAGGATGGCGCTTTGCCACCGCGGCCATTGCCACCTTATCGAGGTGACTTTGAAATACATATAAGAGGTAATCGCCATGGTGGCCGTCACCGCAATGCCATACGCCGCGGCAAGCCGGGTGGATTCCTTAAAGGCGAGTACCAGCGACAGACAGGCGAGCATCAGCATCCAGTTGACCGTCGGCATATAGATCTGGCCTTTCGCCCGCTCGGAGGTGTGGATGATATGCATGCGCGGTGTGAAGCCGAGTTGAATGGCCTGCTGGGTAAGCGAATACACCCCGGAAATCATGGCCTGTGAGGCGATAATAGTGGCCATGGTCGCCAGGGCCACCATGGGATAGAGCATTGATTTGGGAACCAGAGCGTAGAAGGGATTGACGCTGATCAGTTCGGGGTTCTGTAACAGGAGCGCACCTTGTCCGTAGTAATTGAGAACCAGGCCGGGGAGAACAATACCGTACCAGGTCAAACGAATAGGGGCGCGCCCGAAATGGCCCATGTCGGCATACAGGGCTTCGCCGCCGGTAATACACAACACCACCCCTCCCAGAACCACAAAACCATGGAAATGGTTGAGGGCAAAGAAGTTGACTGCCTGCCAGGGATTGAGCGCGGCAAGGATGTCGGGATTGTCGAGGATGGACCGCAGCCCGAGCAAGCCGAGCACCAAAAACCAGACCACCATGATGGGGCCGAACATTCTGCCGATGACCGCTGTTCCGTGCCGCTGGATGACAAAGAGACTCACCAGTACCAGGCAGGTGAGCGGGACCACATAATCGGCGGCCGCATCCGTGGCCATGTTAAGGCCTTCGATGGCCGAGAGCACGGAGATAGCCGGGGTGATCACCCCGTCGCCATAGAGCAGGGCCGCTCCCAAGGCGGCGAGGAAGGTAAGGGCGGTCCACAATTTCCGGTCGGTTTGCAACCTGCTCTGCAGCATGGAAAGCAGCGAAAAAATGCCCCCTTCCCCCTTGTTGTCGGCCCGCATGATGAACACGACATACTTCATGCCGACCACCAGCATCAGTGACCAGAAAACCAGGGATAATATGCCGAGAATGTTTTCGCGGGTGGGCGTCACCCCGTGGACACCGGAAAAACATTCCTTGATGGTGTAGAGCGGACTGGTACCGATATCGCCGTAGATGATTCCCAGGGCGGCGATGGCCAGGAGCGAGAGATCTTTTTTGGAGGGTTGCGTGGTTTCCGCGCTCTCCTGTCGGGCCGAAGGTTTAGGGAACAAGGGTATGGTTTCTATGGGTGAAATTTTCATTGAGAATTCAGGCAAGAGGCCGGGGGGGAAGGCGTTGATTAATTTTTAGAGAAGGTAGCATGTTTAACCTAAAGAAGGTGTCAAGATACCCCCGGAAGATATCAAGATTTCATCAAGATTCCAGAACAGGCGAAGAGGGGAAGCGGAATGCGATGTCTTGGGCCATGGGCTTGCGTGGGATCATGCCATTGGAGTGCCTGATCGAAACCGCCTGGATGGGCCGTAAAGCGTAACAGCCGGGTGCGTACGGAGGCCTTTGCCTGCACCGAAAAATGGATTACGTTTATAGGGCAACTTGTCCGGATACCCATTTTTCAGGATGGGGGAAGGCGTGACAACTGATAATCAAGGGACACAAAGGAGACCATCATGCATCAGATCAATTGGATCACCTCGCTTGAGGAAGGGCTGACCAAGGCCAAGGCTGCCAATACGCTGGTCTTTGCCGATTTTTTCAACCCTGGCTGAATTGGCTGCAAACAAATGGACGCGGTCGCGTACCTTGATCCAGCCGTCATATCCTTTATCAACACTACGCTCATACCCCTGCGTCTGCCGGCAGCGGATAAAAGTCTGGGGTCCCGATACAGAATCAAATGGACACCGACCCTGCTCATCCTGGATGGCGAAGGCGTCGAACATGCTCGAACCCTCGGTTTCTATCCGCCGGACGAACTGATTCCCTCGCTGCTTTTGGGAATGGGCAAGGCCAAATTCAATCGTCCCGACCGGGTTGCGGCCTGTGCCTGTTTCGAAAGCATTCTTGTTGATTATCCCCTCAGCAGCCAGGCCCCGGAGGCCGTGTACCTCAATGGGGTGTCACGGTATATCGAGACCCGTGAGGTGACCAACCTGATCCATATCTATGACCATCTGGCGGATGAATACCCGGACAGCCCCTGGTTGCTCAGAGCGGACCCTTACAGATTGTTGAAAAAATAAAGAAGGAGAGCGGGCATGACCACAAGACGAATAGCGAAGGTCTTTAAGAGCCGGCCTACGATCGAAGGGGCCGGTGTGCATCTCAAGCGGGGGTTCGGTTATTTCCATGTGCCCCAGTTCGATCCGTTCCTGATGCTGGACGATTTCCATACCAGTAACCCGGAAGAGTATCTTGCCGGTTTTCCCTGGCATCCCCATCGGGGGATCGAAACCATCACCTATGTGCTCGAGGGACTGGTCGAACATGGCGACAGCATGGGCAATCAAGGGGTGATCGGTGCCGGCGACGTCCAATGGATGACCGCCGGCAGCGGCATCGTCCATCAGGAAATGCCGCAGCTCAGTCCCACCGGCACCATGTGGGGCTTTCAGTTCTGGGCCAATCTCCCGGCGGACCGGAAAATGATGGCGCCCAGGTATCGCGACGTTAAAGCCGCCGATATCCCCGAGGTCAATCTGGACAAGGGGATCAGGGTCAAGGTGATTGCCGGTGAGGTTGCCGGGGTGCGCGGTCCGGTTCGGGATATCGTTATCGAGCCGTTGATGCTGGATGTGGAGGTGCCGGCAGGAACCGTTTTCACCCAGGTGCTCCAGGCCGGGCATACCGCCTTTGCCTATGTGCTGGAAGGAGAAGCGTATTTCGATGACGGCCGGGATGCCTATGCGTATGAGGTGGTGGGGCAGGGCTGGACCGACCTGGAGCGTCGGTGCGCCTGCGGGACCGAGACGGTCATTCTGTTTGCGCATGCCGGCGATGCGGTGCAGGTGACAACCACGGACAGCCCCGTCCGTTTTCTGCTGGTTTCCGGCAAACCGCTCCAGGAACCGGTGGCCTGGCAGGGGCCGATCGTCATGAACACCCAGGAGGAACTGCGAATTGCTTTTGAAGAATACGCCAACGGCACCTTTATCAAATAAGGCGTGAGGGGGGCGGTTGCCTCGGCTGAAGGGTTATTCGACCCGGCGGCAAACCGCTTCAATCTCCTGCCATTTTTGCAGCAGGCGCTGTTCCGATACCGGGTAGGCGGTTCCCAGCTCCGGGGCGAAGATCGAAACCCTGAATTCTTCGAGCATTTCGCAATATTCCAGCTGGCACGCCCGGCAGTCCGGGGAAGGATTGTTGAAATGCTTGAGCTGCTGCAGCCGGGCCAGCGGGGCGGCCAGCCGTTCGGCCTTTTTGCTGTCCTTCAGCGGTGCATGCTCGGCGCGTTCGATACGCAGGCCGAGAGCCTGGAGATACCGGGGCTTATGGGACAGCTGTTCGGCCCGCAGGGTCTGGAGAAAGGTTTCGGGCACGATCTGCTCCAGGGCGGCCAGGTATGCACGGTGCCGCTCTTCCTGGTAATTGCGGTTGGCTTTTGCCCGTGACGCCCACTCGGCGATCTTGGTTTTAATCGCGCGCCGCTGCTGCAGGGTTACAAGCACCTGGTCGAGCAGTGCGGTGACGGTGCGCAGAACGCCCTGTTCGCTGGCTTGCGCAATGACTTCACGGAACCGGTCGCTCGAAGGGAGGTCGCCCTCGGCGGTGGCAAAGACCGCGTCAAGCAGGAAGGCCTGGAGGCCGGTGCGCAGTTCGGCCGCCGGGATTTTGGCTCCCAGGATCAGCCAGGAAGCCGAATGGCTGGTGAGTGCGGTTTTGCATAGTTTGCGGATCGCCGTCATCTCCTTGGCAAAGGCTTGGCCATAGAGCCATTGCAGCCCCAGCCGGTTCTGCCGTTTGCTCTGGGCCTCGTTGTCCACATAGTGCACTTGCACCCGGTTGCGCAGTTCGTCCACCTTGAGCGCCGGGAAAAAAAGACCGATCACCCGGCCGCTCTGATCGGTCAGCGGCAGCTTGCGTTCGATGGTGTCCAGATCCTCCGGGCCGACTTCCCGGTCCGGCGGCAGGTCGAGCCGCCCGGAGATCGCTTTGCGGCTGCTGACGGTTTCTTCATACTGGAGGAGTTCTCCAAAGGAGCGGCTGGCGGTTATGGTGGCCTGGTGTTCATCCACGAGCAGAAAACGCATCCGCAGATGGGGCGGCAGGGTGTCGGCCTGCCAGTCGCTGCGCTGCACCGCCACCTGGTAGGCGCGCAGGAGGGCGCGTTCCATCTCCTGGTAGAGTGAGCCCTTGTACAGCGATAATCCGTCCATGATCCGGTCGACCGCATCGGGCAGGGGCACCAGCCGGCGGCGCAGCTGCTTAGGCAGCCGCTTGCAGAGCAGCAGCAGTTTTTCCGGGAGCAGTCCGGGCACCAGCCATTCAAAGACCTGCGGGTTGATGTGGGGCAGCAGGTGGCGGGGGATGGAGACGGTGACGCCGTCCGCCGGATCGCCGGGGGTAAACTGATAGCGGAGTTCGAGCTCGAGCTCGCCGGCGCGAACCGTGGCGGGGAAACGATACATTTCCTCGCTGTCCGGTACGGCCAGGCAGATATCCTCCTCGCTCATCCGAAGAAAGCGGTCGTTTTTTTTAGCCCGCAGCATCCGGTTAAGGGTGAAGCGGTCATAGACCGGGCCCAGGCGGGCATCGTAGAACTGGTAGAGCACCTCCTCGTCGACCACGATGTCGCGGCGGCGGAACCGTTCCTCCATTTCCTGAAACCGTGCCACCAGGGCGGCGTTGTGCTCGAGGAAGGGGTACTGGCCGCCCAGCTGCTGGTCGATCAGGGCCGCGCGAATAAAAATATCGCGGGCCTCCTGCAGGGTCTTCTCGTTGATCCGCCCGTATTCGACCTTGCGGCCGGCGACGATCTGCAGGCCGAACAGGCTGACCCGTTCAAACGCCAGGACCTTGCCGCTCTTTTTTTCCCAGTGCGGATCCGACCACGACCGTTTGCAGAGTTCGCCGCCCAGCCGTTCCAGCCAGTCGACCTCGATGGCCGCCAGCGTGCGGGCGAACAGCTGGGTGGTTTCGACGAATTCGCTGGCCACCGCCCACTGCGGCCCCTTGCCGTAGAGGCCGGAGCCGGGAAAGAGGACCACCTCCTTGTTGCCGGCGGAGAGGTAGGCGTTTTTCTCCTTTTTCTGGCAGATGTTGCGTAAAAATCCGCTGGTCAGGGCGATGTGGATGGCCTCGTAGCCCGCCGGCTCGGTGTTGAGGTGGAAGCTTTTGCTCTCCCGGAGCTGTCGGCTGATCTGCTCGTGCACGTCCATCCATTCGCGCATCCGCTGCCAGGAGAGGAAGTGGGCCTTGCAGAAGCGCGACAGGCTGGATTTGGACGGGGCAGCCTCGCCGGGCACATAAAAGCTGTTCCAGATGTTGAGCAGGGTCTGGAAGTCGGATTTTTTATCGAGGAACTGGCGGTGGACTTCATCGGCCTTGTGTTCCTTGTCCGGCGGCCGGACCCGCGGATCCTGGATGGAGAGGGCCGCCGCCAGGATGGTGATCTCCCGGATCGAGCCCAGCGGGCCGCTTTCGATGATGATTCTGGAAATGCGGGGATCCAGGGGCAGCCGGGCCATCAGGCGGCCGTTGGCGGTGAGCTGATGATCGCCGACAATGGCCCCCAGTTCTTTTAACAGTCGATACCCTTCGCGGATGGCGGTGGCCGGCGGGGCGTCAATAAAGGGAAACTTGGCGGGGTCGCCCAGCTTAAGGTTGATCATCTGGAGGATGACCTCGGCCAGATTGGCGCGCTGGATTTCCGGGACAGTAAAGTCCTCGCGACTCTGGAAATCTTCTTCGCTGTACAGGCGAATGCAGGTGCCCGGACCGGTGCGGCCGCAGCGGCCTCGGCGCTGCTGGCAGCTGGCCTGGGAGACCCGACTCACCTTGAGGCTGGTGGTGCCGGTGCGCGGATTGTAGCGGGCGATGCGGGCGAGCCCGGTATCGACCACGTAGCGGATTCCCGGCACGGTGACCGAAGTTTCGGCCACATTGGTGGCGACGATGATCTTGCGGCGGGGCGAAGATTTAAAAATTTTACGCTGGTCCGCGGCCGGCAGCCGGCCGAAAAGCGGCAGCAGCAGGTGGCTGTCGGCGAAGTGCTGGAGCCCGTCGAGGGTGTCGGTGATATCGCGTTCGGTGGGCATGAAGACCAGGATGTCACCGCCCTGCGGCAGCATGGCCAGTTCGTCGATGGCGGCAATGGCCTGGTCGACATAGGAGATTTCCTCTTCCTCCTCTTCCTCAAGGGCGCGATACAAGGTGGTGATCGGATAGGTGCGGCCGGAGACCGAGATGACCGGCGCGGTGCCGAAATGGCGGCTGAATTTTTCGGCGTCGATGGTGGCCGAGGAGATGATCAGTTTCAGGTCGGGCCGGGAGGGAAGCAGATTCTTCAGGTAGCCGAGCAGAAAGTCGATGTTGAGGCTGCGTTCGTGGGCCTCGTCGACGATCAGGGTGTCGTACTGGCGCAGGTTCCGGTCCTGGCGGGTCTCGGCGAGCAGCACCCCGTCGGTCATGAATTTGATCAGGGTGTCTTTCGAGGTCTGGTCGTGGAAGCGGATTTTATAGCCGACCCTGGCCGGATCCCGGATTTCTTCGGCCACCCGGTCGGCCACCGACAGGGCGGCGATCCGCCGGGGCTGGGTGCAGCCGATGATGCCGTTTGCGCCCCGGCCGGCCTCCAGGCACATCTTGGGCAACTGGGTGGTCTTGCCGCTGCCGGTGTCGCCGATGATGATCAATACCTGGTGGTCGCGGATGGCATTGATGATTTCGTCCCGCCGTTCGCTGACCGGCAATTCGGGAGGATAAGAAAGATGCATGAAATTATGGAATTTTTCTTGAGGATGCACGGGAGTTCGGAGTACAATCAGATAACTTGCCGCCGGGTTCAGGGCTGTATACCTGAATTTTTCGGCCATCACATCTGAAATATACGTCGTACAGCGAGGATACCATGAAAGCTATCAGAAAGGCCGTCATCCCGGTGGCGGGGTTGGGGACGCGATTTTTACCGGCAACCAAGGCGATTCCCAAGGAAATGCTCACCATCGTCGACCGCCCCACCATCCAGTATATCGTTGAGGAGGCCGTGGCTTCGGGGATCGAGGAGATTATCCTGGTGACCAGCGCCGGCAAATCGGCCATCGAAAACCATTTTGACTACGATTTCCAGCTCGATACGGTGCTCAGGGACCGCAATAAGATCCAGATGCGGGAGGAACTCAGCAATATCTCCAACCTGATCGACATTATCTCGGTGCGGCAGAAAGAGCCGCTGGGCCTGGGGCATGCCATCTGGATGGCCCGCAACGTGGTCGGCGACGAACCGTTCATGGTCCTCTTGGGCGATGACCTGGTGATGAGCAAGGTGCCCTGCTGCAAACAGATGATCCAGCTCTACGAAGAGGTGGGGGAATCGATCGTCGCCGTGCAGCAGGTGCCCATGGATCAGACCCACCAGTACGGCATCGTCGAAGGGCTGGCAACCGAGATTGAACGGACCTACAAGGTGGACCGGATGGTGGAAAAACCGGCGCCGGGCACCTGCAACTCCAACATGGCGATCATCGGCCGCTACCTGCTGATGCCTGAAATTTTCGAGTATCTGGAAAAGACCACCCCCGGGCACGGCGGCGAGATCCAGCTCACCGATGCCCTGCTGGCGCTTTCCAACAAGCGGGGCATGTACGCCTACGAGTTCAACGGCAAACGTTACGATGCCGGCGATAAACTCGGCTATCTGAAGGCCATCGTCGATTTCGCCCTTAGCCATAACCAGCTGGGTAAACCGTTCCGCGAGTATCTGCTTTCGGTCTGCAACACCATCACTCAATCATAATTTTCAGGAATTGCCGGGCAGGTGGAGTACTTGTACGAAATTGCGGTGGATGCACCGCTTGCCCCCACCCTGACCTATGGCCAGCCGGCCGGGAGACCTCAACGTATCCCGGCCGGCTGCTGCGTTCTGGTGCCTTTAGGGAACCGGCAGGTCACCGGCTATGTGCTGGGGCCGGCCACCATGCCCGAACAAGGCCAGGAGAGTTTTGCGGTCAAGCCGGTTGCGGGCGTACTCACCGAAGCGCCGTTTTTTCCGGCAAGCCTGATCCCCTTCTACCGATGGATTGCCCGGTACTACCACTATCCCTTAGGTGAGGTCATCAGAACCGCACTGCCCATGGCGCCCGGTTCACGCAGCGGTCGGGAAATCGTGCTGGCCGAGGCGGGGCGGCTGGCGCTCACCCCTCCATTTATAGCTAAAGAAGGCCAACGGTTCGACGACTGGCTGGAACCCCTGGTGAAAAACGGTCGGCTGGAGCCGGGAACGGTCCGGCGGCTGTGGCGGGAGCCTGCGGCCAAGGCTTTTCTGCAAAAACTCGCCCAACAGCAGCTGGTCACCATTAAGCCGCTGCTCCTGACATCCGAGGTTCGGCCCAAAACCCAGAACGTGGTCCGCCCCGGTGGCGCTTTGCTGTCCCTGCTGCAGGCAACAGGACGGGAGCCGATAGGCGAAATCCTGGCAGCATTGCAGACGCAGAGCGGCTTGGCACTGAAAAAGAATGAAATCAAAGCCTTAACTATTTTTCTGGAACACTTTGCCGCAACCAGCGGCCAACCTGTGCCCCGGTCGACCTTGAGCCACCAATACCCCGGCATTGGCCCCCCATTGCTTCGATTGCTGGATCGCGGGCTGCTGCGGATGGAAACCGAACGTGTCTATCGCGACCCGTTCGGCGATCCGCCGCAGTTTCACCCCGCCCCGGAATGTCTCACCGTTGAACAGCAACAGGTGCTGACCGCCCTCCTGCCGGCCATGGACCGAGCCGCCTTTGCACCATTTCTGCTTTTCGGGGTAACCGGCTGCGGCAAGACCGAGGTCTATATGCAGGCGGTGCAGCATGCCCTGGTCCTGGGGCGGACCGCCCTGGTGCTGGTGCCGGAGATTGCGCTGGCGTCGCAGTTGGAGGCGCATTTTTTTTCGCGGTTTGGTGCGCAACTGGCGGTGCTCCATAGTGGTCTCAGTGACGGCGAGCGGCTGGATCAATGGCAGACCGTGCGTGAATCCACCGCCAAAGTGGTTTTGGGGGCGCGTTCGGCGGTCTTTGCACCGCTGGAAAACCTCGGCATTATCATTGTCGACGAAGAGCATGAGCCGGCCTACAAACAGGACGACGGCTTACGCTACAACGGCCGGGATCTGGCGGTGCTGCGGGCGCAATTGTCGCAGTGCCCGATCCTGCTGGGGTCAGCTACGCCTTCGGTGGTCAGTTATTATCATTGCACCCAGAAAAAATACACCTTGCTGACCATGCGCAAACGGGTGGCGGAGCAGCCGCTGCCAACGGTTGAAATTGTTGACCTGGCCTCGGTCAAGCGATCCCGTCCTGACCTGGTTTTCTCCGACCGGCTGATCACCGCCCTCGGGGAAACCATGGAACAGGGCAAACAGAGCCTGTTGTTCGTCAACCGGCGGGGATTTTCTTCATCCATGCTCTGCCGCGATTGCGGTCATATTCTGCAGTGCAAACACTGCCAGGTTTCCCTGACCCTGCATCGCAGTAAACGGACGTTGCTTTGTCATTACTGCGGCTACAGCCAGCACCCCCATACGTTGTGCCCGGCCTGCGGTTCGTCCCGAATGGCTGGACTGGGCATTGGTTCAGAGCGGATTGAGGAGGAAGTCACCCAGCTGTTTCCGGAGGCCCGAGTGGCCCGGCTGGACAGCGACACCACCGCCAACCGCAAGCATTATCTGGCCGTGCTCAAGGCCGTCCGGGCGCAACAGATAGATATCCTCATCGGCACCCAGATGATCGCCAAGGGACTCCACTTCCCCCATATTACCCTGGTGGGGGTGGTCTGGGCCGATGCCGGTTTGGGCATGCCCGATTACAAGGCCGCAGAACGCACTTTTTCACTGCTTTCCCAGGTGACCGGCCGGGCCGGGCGGGGCGAGGATCTCGGCCGGGTGATCATCCAGACCTATCAACCCCACCATTATGCGGTCCACCTGTCCCAGCACCATGATTATGCCGCTTTTTATGAACGGGAAATTACCACTCGTCAGCCCTTGGGGTATCCGCCGTTTTCGCGGTTAGTCAATATCCGGTTCAGTGGCCTGCAGGAATTGCAGGTGCAGGCTGCAGCTGAAACGGTTTCAGCTTTTCTCCACGCCCACAAATGGAGCCATCAGGTCGATATCCTCGGACCTGCCCCGGCGCCATTGGTGAAAATTAAAGATCGCACCCGCTGGCAGCTCCTCTTGAAAAGCCCCAATTCGACGGTGCTCCATGAACTCTGCGAGGCCCTGCTGGCGGAGAAAAAACGGCTCTGCCCGCCGGCCGTCGTCATGAGTTTTGACATAGATCCTGAGAATATGATGTGATGGGGAAGGGGATGGTCCGAGGAGCGATGGCTGGTGAAAAAAAACGCCCCGACAGCAAGGAGGGAGGAAACTGCCGGGGCGCCAGGAGGGTCAGGTTACAAGGATGTTTCTGAAAACTGGCAATCGAACCGATTACATCTGATGGTGACGGCGGCCCATACCCATGCCCATGCCCATACCCTGGCACGGCATATCGCCCATGGCACCCTGGCCCATCATCAGCATGGGCATGGGGAGTCCGGTTTCCTGGGCTTTGACGCGGAGTTTTTCCCGCAGTTCAAAAAGTTCGCCAGCCAGTTGCGAGGCTTTGGCGGTATCCGGGGTGCCGGCATTGAGCAGGGCGCGCATGGCAGCGTTTTTCTCCACCATCTCTTTTCTTATGGCAACAGTCTCGCTCAGGAATTTATCATGGGCTTTTTGGGTGGCTGCATCCATTTGATACTCGCAAGGGGGCGTGCCAGGCTTACCCTTAAGATCCGGGGCGGCCGGTTGGGCCAAGGCGGACTGGCTGATGGCCAGGGCCAGGCCTGTGGATAAAATAGTCGCCAACATGATTTTCTTTGTACTGAGGGTCTGGTCCATGGTGTTGTGCTCCTTCTATGAATGAGGTTGAAAAAATCGTAACGTTGTTGTTGCCATTTGTATAGCGATTACCGTGCCAGGATGGAAAATTATATCTAGTATGCTGATATTATGTATAATAGTTACTGGCCGGTGTTTTTTTGCTTTTACCGATGAAGCCAAATGCCAACCAACTGTTTCTTTCCTACCCAGGAAAATCCACCCTGATGGGTAAAAAGTATCCGGACCGTTGTCACCTGAGAGTATCCGCGCCCTGCGATATGCGGGTCCGGCCTTCGGCGCCAGCACGAATTCTTGCTGGATTGATCTTTGCATAAAGAAAAGGAATGAAAACTAGATTGCAGAATTTCACCCGGCCGACCTATATCTTCTCCTCTCCGTGGCTGCTGGCAGCGGCGGCGGGATTGCTGATCATGATTGTGGTCACCTTCGCCTTTCATAATCTCAGGCTGGAACAACGACTGATGACCAATGCCATGCTGCAGAAGGCCGCCACCCTGATGCGGGTGCTGCATTCCGGTTCCAGGGCTTCGTACATGAATGATCTGCGCAAGGACTACTGGAACAACGAGCCTTGGAATGTCCACGTGCAGCGGGTTGTCGATCATCTGGCCGAAGACCCGGAACTGCGATTTATAGCGCTGGTCGATGCCAAAGGCAAGGTCGTTGCCCACAGTGATCATGCCCGCATCGGCGGTATCCTGGTCTTGCCCGAAGGCCAAGAGCGCGATGGGGACACCGGTGAACAGTCGCAGCTGGCCTATAGTATTCAAGCCACCGAGGAATTCGGGCGGGTTTTCGAGACAGTGCGAACCTTTTCCACTTCTTTTCCAGCTGTCATGCCCATGCACATGCGACCGATGCGTGAAGGGAAAAGGGGCTTTTTTCTGCAAGAAAAAAAAGATGAACGGCCGATGATGATGCGCCTGCTTCCTGAGGGAGCCGGAACCGGTGCGCAGCATTTTGTCCTGGTCGGGCTTGATATGAAGGAATACGATCGCACGCTTGGCAGGCTGCGAATGCAGATTGTCATGCTCTCCATGGCCATGCTGCTGGTCGGGTTGGGGGGCTGGTTTTCCTTGTCGTTGGTGCAGGGTTTTCGAATTTCTCAGAAAACGCTTGAGGATGTCCAGGCCTACACCTCGCTCTTGATTGCCAAATTACCTGTAGGTGTTGTCGCCACCGATGTCTCTGGGCGGATAACCACTTGGAATCAGGCGGTCGTTCGGATTACCGGTATCCCGATCAACCAGGTGCTCGGCAAAAATCCCCAGGATGTTCTGCCCGAGGCCCTGGCCGCTTTCTTTATGGACAGCGGTGGGTTGGCTGGGACCGCGCCGCCGTCATCGACCGACCGCAGTCTTCGCTTGGCCTTTGGTGCCCGGCGGTGCGAACTGCTCTGTCATCCGCTTCTGATCACCGACAGTCAGCAGCAGTATATGGGCAAGGTGCTGCTGCTCTCGGACGTGACCGAGATCCGGTCGCTGGAACAGCGAATGCGGGAAAATGAGCGGTTGGCTGCGGTGGGTCGAATGGCAGGCGGTGTCGCCCACGAAGTGCGCAATCCTTTGAGCTCGATCAAAGGATTGGCGCTGCTCCTGAAAAATAAGTTCGCGGCGGGCAGCAAGGAGCAGGATACCGCCGACCTGCTCATTCAGGAAACCGACCGGATGAACCGGACCATTACCGAAATGCTCAGTTTCACCCGGCCTGCAACCCTCAACCTGCAACCGGTCGATCTCGACGCCTTGCTGCAGCGGAGTCTGCAACTCATCAAGGTCGAGGCCGCGGAAAACCATATTGCAACAACGCTGACGGTTGAACCGGGATTGGTGCCTGTCCTCGGAGATGCCGATCGACTGCAGCAGGTGGTGATGAACGTCCTGCTCAATGCCATGCAGGCCATGGAGCATGGCGGCCAGCTGCAGGTAACCCTTGATAACCGGGAAAGCGACCAAAGAGTCGAGCTGCGGATCGCCGATACCGGCGGAGGGATTGCCGCCGAGTTGCTGCCCCAGGTATTTTTTCCCTATTTTACCACCAAGCAGGGAGGAACCGGCATCGGGCTGGCGATTTCCCAGAAGATCATCGCTGATCACGGTGGTTCCATCGAGTTGGAGAGCGAACCCGGCAAGGGGACAACGGTGGTCATCCTGCTGCCGGCATTCAGCGCCGTGGCCGCCTGATCAGGGGGCGCTGAAATGCTTGTCAAGAAACGCACATTCCAGCGGGGTCAGGTCAAAGCGCAATTCCGCTTCCTGCAGGACGGCGGCCCTTTTTTTTTCCGGCTGATTTTGCAGGGTTTCCGACATCCAGGTTAGGGCCTTTTTGAGATTTGCCGATGGCGTCTGCAACGGTGATTGGTCACGCATGTTCTTCCTTGTTGTATTTTAAGCGGTTGATTGTTCCAGGGGATGCGATTAAAGTTTACCCCACGGGTGACCGGGCGGCAACCCCGATCCTTTGGGCTGGACCGTTTGTCGATGTAAAACCAGCTTGACCGTCGCTGTTTGTGCGTGATAGCATAAAGCCAGAGGGGTAAACATTAAAGGGATAGCTATGGACAGCCTGGCAGGACATTTTCTCATTTCCACACCGCAGATGCCTGATCCGAGGTTTCAGGAGCAGGTGATCTATCTTTGTGTGCACAATGAAGATGGGGCAATGGGATTGGTGATCAACAACCCCAATCCCGAACTCACCCTGCTCGATGTCCTCCATGGTTCCAATCTCGCACTTCCCGCGGGAACACTGCCGCAAGTGTACATGGGCGGTCCGGTGGAGATTGATGCCGGCTTCATCATTCATGATTCCTTGATTGCGGATCGACATTCGGTTGAAGTCGAACCCGGGGTTTTCCTGAGTCGTGACAGTCGGTTGCTTGAGGATATTTCGCTGGGGCATGGGCCCAAACATTTTCTCTTTATGTTGGGGTATGCCGGTTGGGGCGCCGGTCAACTGGAAGGCGAGCTGATTGATAACAGTTGGCTGACCGTGCCGGCGGACCTTGATGTCCTCTTTCATACTCCCGATACGTTAAAGTGGAGAAGGGCGGCCCAGAAATTTGGGATCGATATTTCGTCGTTCGGCGACATCATCGGTTACGCTTGATTGCTGTTGCTTTCATCTGATTTTCAATACAACGTCGTTCCTTTCCCGGAGCGACGTTTTTTCTTGCCATGAATGCCATGACCACCTATCAAATTGCCGATATCTTCCAATGTACCTGCTGTGGTTTTTGTTGCCACGGTGAAACCACCGTCAGTCTTGATGCATACGATCAGGAGCGGATGATCAAGGCGTTGGGGCATACCCCTGAAGTAACTCGGCAGCAATACTGGCGGGTCACCGGTCCGGTCGTGCAGATGCAGACCAGAGACGGCCATTGCATTTTCTATGATACGGTTGCCGGCTGCACGGTCCATGAAGGCCGCCCCTGGCGGTGTCGGCAATGGCCGCTGCATCCGAGTATGCTGGCGGACGAAAACAATTACCGGACCATCACCGAGTCGTGCCCCGGTTTCAAAAAAGGGCTCAGTTATGCATCGTTCTGCCGCATCCTGCGAGCGCTCCTGGCCCAGGGCGATAGCGACAAAACCGGCGGATGAGATTCCTCATCCCTTTGCTGGGGAAGACCAAAGAGCCCTATCTTGCAGCTGGTATCTGTGATTATGCCGCGCGACTTGGCCGGTTTGGAGTGGTTGATCTGCCGGTGCTCAAGGAGCGCCACGGGCATAAAGATCCCGATGCGGTGGTGAAACTCAATGACGCCGGGTTGCTGTTGGAGCAGGCCAGTGTTGCCGGGCTGAGGATCGCGCTTGATCCAACCGGAAAAACTCCGGACTCCGAGGAACTTGCCGCGCTGCTGACCCAATGGGGAAAATCAGAGCATCGGTACCGTTTGTTTTTTGATCGGTGGACATCTGGGGCTGCATCGATCAATCCTGGACCGCGCCGATTTGATTCTCTCGCTCTCCCGCCTGACCTTCACCCACGAAATGACCCGGCTGATTCTGCTGGAACAGCTGTACCGTGCCTGCACCATTAAGGCCGGTCACCGGTATCATAAATAGGCTGCTGGATGGCAGCACAAGGACCACTGCCCGGGCAACCTTGAACCATTGCACGCAGCTGTTATCTTTGCTCCGTTTTTATGGGAGGATTGCCGCTTGCCCGGCGGGTGATTGCACCGTGCAACTCCACCGGCTGTCAGTAGGGCGACCATAAGGAACCTCTTTGCTCTGCAGGGCGGAGGCCGATGACTGCCTGAAATTATGTTGAAAAAGATGACAAGGCCAATGATGACCAATCCAGACCCCTTGACCGCAAAATCGACCCCGGCCGGCACGATCAAGATGACCTGTGCCGCCCCGGAAGCACTGACCGCCCTTGCCGAGGCCCTGGCCGAGGTGCTTGCGCCTGGCGATGTCGTGCTGCTCCAGGGCGAATTGGGGGCAGGCAAGACGACCTTGACCCAATACCTCGCCGTGGCTCTTGGGGTCGGGCCGGAACAGTATGTCGCCAGCCCATCGTTTGCCCTCCTGCATGCATACAGCGGCCGGATCCCGATGTATCACATGGATTTATATCGGCTCAGGGATGAAGAAGATGTCGAGGATGCCGGGCTGCCGGACTACCTCGAACAGCAGGGCGTTGCCATTGTCGAATGGCCGGAGCGGCTTGGGACGCTTACCCCCGCGGATCGGCTGGATATCGATATTCAAGTCGAACCGAACGGGACCAGGTGCCTGACGCTTGCGCCCCACGGGCAACCCTGGCGACAAAAACTTGCCCACGTCGCCAAAATTCTTGGCCCGGTTTAAAGGGTTGGCCGCAGCATTGAGATAACAGGGTCGGGTGGACCTTCCAGAACAGGACGGTTGCACCCGGTTGGATTTTTTAACCACTAACCATTGAGTTGCATGAACAAACAGATCATTACCCTTCAGTCCTGTCCCAAACAGTATACCTATGACCAGGACAAAGCCTGTTCCCCTGAGGAAACCGTGGCTCGTTTCCAGGAGCGTCTGCAGGCGAGTCGCCTCGACATTCTGCAGGAGATCTGTCGTATCGATAACGGCCGCCTGGATATCCCGGTCTATTTCAGTGTGTGCGGCGTCGATGCGCAGCGGATTATCGGCAACAAAAAACAGATGGGCAAGGGGTCAACCCCGGAGCAGTCACGGGCCAGCGCCTGTATGGAATTGGGCGAACGCTTCAGTTTCTTCAGTTTCCTCCAGGATGGCGATAATTTTCTGACCGGTGATTATGACGCCATGGAAGCCCAGGGGTATCCGGTGCTGCCGATCGCAACCCTGTTGCAATCGGTTCATGATGTTACTCTTACGCCGGCGCAGCTTCGGCAGCTGCTGGCCGGCCTGCCCCTGCAATGGACCTGGGCGCTGCGCCTTGCGGACGACACCCCTTTCCTGGTGCCGTTTTCCTGGTTTTATGCCATCAACGAGTTTAATGGCCCCTCGGCCGGCAACACCTATGAGGAGGCGGTCCTGCAGGGCATCAGCGAAGTGGTCGAACGTCATGTCTGCACCGTGATCACCCGCGATCTCCTGCCCACCCCGCAAATCGATCATGATTCGATCACCGATCCGGTGGCCCTGACCCTGCTGGCCAAATTTAAAAACAACGGCATCCATGTGCATCTCAACGATTTTTCCCTGGATACCGGCATCCCCACCATCGGCGCCCTGGCGTGGGATCCGGCCACCTTTCCCGAACAAAGCGAGATCGTCTATACCGCCGGCACCACCCCCGATGCCAACAAAGCCCTGATTCGGGCGCTGACCGAGGTCGCTCAGCTGGCGGGCGATTTCAACACCGGCTCCAATTATGTGGCCTCCGGCTTGCCCAAGCCGCTCAGTCTGGAGGAAGTCGCCCATATGGTCGACAGCGGGCAAACCATTGCTTTGAGCGAGCTTGCCGATCTCCAGGATGACGATATTTTCCAGGAGGTCAAAAACTGCGTGGCCGCCCTCAAGCGCAACAACATGGAGGTGCTGGTGGTCAACGCCACCCACCCCGAACTGCAAATTCCCGCGATCTACACCATCATCCCCGGTGCTCATTTTCGGGAGCGGGCCATGGGGGGCAACGCCTGTCTGTTCGCCGCCAAACTGGCCGCCGGCCTGCTCGAAGGCCAAGCGCTCGGCGCCAAGCTGGCAAACATGCAGCAGCAATCGCCGGAGGCCTACTTTCTCCACTTCTACCGGGGACGGCATCTCTATGAACAAGGTGAGATCGAATCGGCGCTGACCTGCTTCAACGATGCCCTGGAGCGCGATCCCCGGCAGGAAGACCTGCCCTATCTCTATTCGTACCAGGGCTGCTGCCTTCGCGACCTCGGCCGATTCGAGG
This sequence comes from uncultured bacterium, assembly GCA_903842475.1. Lineage (GTDB taxonomy): Bacteria > Desulfobacterota > Desulfobulbia > Desulfobulbales > Desulfobulbaceae > Desulfobulbus. The sequence goes on along the minus strand of CAIMMA010000138.1, from coordinate 3,985 downwards.
AGGCCATGGCCGCACTTGCGCTAGGCCTTGCCTGCGATGAAGAAAGGCCTGACCTCCATAACACGCTGGGCGTCTGCTGCTACAAAACCGGGGATCATGCCCGGGCGGTCCATCATTTCAGGCGGGCGGTGGCATTGAATCCGGTTTCAGCCATCGATTACGCCAACCTGGCGTTAAATCTTGAATTGCTGGGCGATGACGAGCAGGCCATTGTCCAGTACCAGATCGCTCTGGCCCAGGATCCAGGCATCGATTTTGCCATCCAGCGCCTGGCCGGACTGCTGGCCGCCGGGAAAATCGGGGGGACGGCTTGATGCAGCCCTTTCCCGAACATCCGAAAAAGATTTTGGTCCGTTCCACCAACTGGATCGGCGATGCGGTGATGACCACGCCGGCGGTGCGCACCATCCGCGAGAATTTTCCGGAGAGTGAGATCACCATGCTGGTGCATCCCTGGGTCAGCGATGTCTTCCGCTACAGCCCCCGGGTCGACCACCTGTTTCTCTATGAAAAAAAAGGGCGGCATCAGGGCTTGAAAGGCAAGCTGCGCCTGGCGGGCGAGTTACGGTCAGAAGTCTACGACTGCGCCATTTTGCTGCAGAACGCCTTTGAGGCCGCGTTAATCACCAAGCTGGCCGGCATCCCGGTGCGCGGCGGCTACACCACCGATGCCCGCGGCTTGCTGCTGACCCATGGGGTGCACAAGGCGCCGGAGCTGATCACCAAACATCAGGTCCACTATTATCAGCGGATGGTGCGCGGCTTGGGGCTGCGGACCGCGCCCAACGAACTGGAGCTGTTTATCCCCGGCGACCAGATCGATGCCGCCAAGCTGCTGATCGCCAAGCACAGCGGGATCGAGACCGGAACCGTCCCGTTAATCGGTTTCAATCCCGGCGCCGCCTTTGGTCCCGCCAAGCGCTGGCCGACCGAAAAGTTCGCGGAATTGGCCGATATGCTGTGCCGTCGAACCGACGCCTGTATCGTCCTGTTCGGCAGCGGGGCTGATCGGGAAACCGCCGCGGCGATCATGGCAAGTGCCGGCAAGAGTGCCGCCGCCCGCATGGTCGATCTCACCGGCAACACCAGCCTGATCGAAGCCATGGCCCTGATCGGCGAATGCAATGTCTTTGTGACCAACGATTCCGGCCTGATGCATGTTGCCGCGGCCTTGCACACGCCCATGGTGGCTATTTTCGGTTCCACCGATCATATCGCCACCGGCCCTTTTTCCGACAACGCCACGGTTATCCGCAAACCGTTGCCTTGCAGCCCTTGTAAAAAAACCCATTGCCCGGAAAAACATTTTCAATGCATGAAAATGATCAGCAGCGGTGAGGTGTTCAAGGCGGTGGCGCAGGCCTTGGAGGCTGAATAGATGGGGTTGCCGGAAGAGAGCATGGCGCCTCGGAATGACGCCGGTCCTGCAAGGCCGGCGGTTTTTCTGGACCGGGACGGCACCATTAACGAGCAGATGGGATACATCAACCATATCAGTCGATTCCAACTGCTGCCCGGGGTGGGCCAGGCGATCCGCAGCCTCAATGCCTACGGCCTCCCCGTGGTGGTGGTCACCAACCAGTCCGGCCTGGCGAGGGGCTATTTCCCGGAATCGCTGCTGGATACGGTGCACCTGGAAATGCATCGCCTGCTGGCCTTGGAGGGCGCGCACCTCGACGGGCTCTATATCTGCCCGCATCATCCCGAAGCCAAGGAAGCCCGTTTCCGGGAGCATTGCAACTGTCGGAAACCTAAGACTGGTCTGTTGGAACAGGCCGCTGCCGAGTTGCATCTCGATCTGGGACGCTCCTTTATGGTCGGCGACCGCTGGTCTGATCTGCGCTGCGGCGCGGCGGTCGGCGCCGCCACCATTCTGGTGCTGACCGGTTACGGCCGTGGCGATGCCAGCTATATCGGGCCGGGGCAAGCGGTGCAGCCCGATTATATGGCCGAGGATCTGGGGGCCGCCGCCAACTGGATACTGACCCGGATGGCGGCAATAGAGCGCAGGTAAAAGATCCAGGTTCAGGCTCGGCAGTTCAGAAGACCCGGCAGCTTGAGTCTCTTCAGGGTTGAGCCCCAAGCATCCGCACAAGCCGGGTCTGGAAAAAATACCGACAATCACGTAGGACGTCCGAGGATACCCCCGATGGACCCCGGTTGCGACTCATTAACCTTTCTGTGATCGACGATATTTTGACCCTTCGCGATCTTTTTACAGGCTAGGATCATGGCTGAGGAAACCGTCCCCTTTCTCGACCGCTGCTGCCTGCTCGATATCGAGACCAACGAGCAGGGCACGATCCATGCGCTGGGAGCGGTGTACCGGGACCAGCGTTTTCTGCTCAAACCGGGCCAGCGTATCGGGGCCTCGCAATTGGCCGAATTAGACGGGTTCGCCGGGGCTGCCGAGTTCCTCCTCGGCCACAATATCCTCACCCACGATCTGCCTCGCATCCGCCGGCAGGCCCCGACGCTGCAACTTCTGCGGAAGCCGGCCATCGACACCCTCTACCTCTCGCCCCTGGCCTTTCCGGAAAATCCCTATCACCGGTTGGTGAAAAATTATCAGATCGTCCGCGACAGCATCAACGACCCGGTGGCCGATGCCCTGCTGGCCGGTCGGGTCTTTGGCGAGCAATGGCAGGCACTGCGCGCCCGGCTTGAGGCTGGTTCGGATGCGCCCCTGGTCTACCGGGGCCTGCTGGCGCGGGACGAGACCCTGGCCGGCGCCGTCGCCGCGCTTGGCGCGATGGGGATCCCCCTGCTGGCTGGCGACGACCTGATCGAGGTCTTTGCCTGGCTGGTCCAGAAGGCGGTCTGCCGTGAGGCCCTGGGTCGATTGGTCGATCAATTGGCCGACGGCCAGGTAGCCGCCGTGCCGCTTGCTTATGTCACTGCCTGGTTGACCGTGGCCGGCGGCAATTCCGTCCTGCCCCCTTGGGTGCGGCATCAATTTCCCGAGGTGGCCCCCATCCTCCACCAGCTGCGGGAGCAGCCCTGCGAGCATCCGCTCTGCGGCTACTGCGCCCACCACCACGACCCCCGCCGGTTTCTCCGGGAATTTTTCGGGTTCGATGATTTCCGGCCGCAACCCGCCACCCCGGAAGGAGCCAGTCTGCAGGCGGCCATCGTTGCAGCTGCGGCCGGTAACCGCTCCCTGTTTGCCACCCTGCCCACCGGCGGCGGCAAATCGCTCTGCTACCTGCTGCCCGCCCTGATGCGCTTTCAGCGGCGCAACACCCTGACCCTGGTGATCTCGCCGCTCCAGGCCCTGATGAAGGATCAGGTCGATAATTTCAGCCGCCAGACCGGCACCGAAATCGCCGCGGCCCTCTCCGGTCTGCTCACCCTGCCGGAACGGGGTGCGGTCCAAGAACGGGTTAGATTGGGGGATATCGGCATCCTCTATATTTCGCCCGAACAACTCCGCAATCAGTCCTTTACCCAACTGCTTGCCCAGCGGGAGCTCGGGGCCTGGGTGTTTGACGAGGCTCACTGTCTGTCCAAGTGGGGCCACGATTTCCGACCCGACTACCTCTATGCCATCCGGTTCATCCGCGAATTCGCCCAACGGGAACACTCCCGGATACCACCGGTGCAATGTTTCACCGCCACCGCGAAACGGGATGTTCAGCGGGAAATCATCGATATGCTCCAGAGCGAACTGGGGTTGCGGGTCGATCTGTTCACCGGCGGCCATGAGCGGATCAACCTCCATTACGAGGTCTGGCCGGTGGCGCCCTACGAGAAACACCAAACCATTCTCGGCCTGCTGCGGGCGCGGTTTCAGGGCACCGGCAGCGTGGTGATTTATTGCGCCACCCGCACCCACACCGAACGGCTGGCCGAATTTCTCCAGACCGAGGGTTTGCCGGCCGAAGCCTTTCATGCCGGGTTGCAGCCCTCCGTGAAAAAACGGGTGCAGGATGCCTTTGTCGACGGCACGGTGCCGATCATCTGCGCCACCAATGCCTTTGGCATG